>CAZNTU010000115.1:0-16548 GCA_964575975.1 uncultured Desulfobacteraceae bacterium | reverse complement strand
CCCGAGTCGAACTCGGCGTAATTCACGAACGTTCTCCCGTCTATTCGGACTTTCATTCCGCACACAGGTTTTTTTAAAGGGACAATTACGTTGGCGTCCGTGTACTTTGATTTCTCCTCCAGATATCCCAACTTCTCGGCTTGCTGTCCGACGTTAACTTCCAGATAGTCTCTCGCCCCTCTTGAGATATAGTCTTTGTACTCTTCTCCAATTCTTGTCAGTATTTCATCGAGTCTGTCTCTCATGATCGTTCCTCCCCCTGATTTCAAGTGTTACCGACCCTAGTCGCAAGGTCGAATTATCTCGGGAAGAATATTCCGATCAATTACCTAAATTCAAGAGCGGCCGAATGACGGGCGATCGATAGGAAAAAACTCGCATTCGAACATCCCTTTCTCGTTTCCCTCGCTCCACGAGAGCCAAGCCATTTTCTGTTGTTGAAGCGCTATAAGACTTCTCGCGATTCGTTCGAACCGGAAATGTTTTGGCGTCCTATTCGAATTGCTTTTCGAATTCGACGAACCGGCGCTTCAATTCCTCCAATTCGCGCGACAGATCCTCGACCTTTTTTTCAAGAGCTTCCAAGCGGTCCGATCTAAAGGCGACATCGCTTTCGGTTTCGGTCGCGGAATCGGACGCGGCAGTCGGCTTGAAAACGGCGTCGGATTCGTCCGGTTCGAAAAACAAATGGGCGAAGCGACTCTCTTTCTGACCGGGTCGAAGGGGAAGTTGTATTACAAACGGCCCTTTCTCGTGTTCGGCCAGGTTTTGCAAGGTGTGTTCGACGGCGGGAAGGCCGTGGAACTCGATGAGGCGGCTGGTGCGCGTTCGAAGTTCCCCGGCTGTCTGAGGGCCTCTGAGCAGGAGCACGCAAAGGAGCGCCGTTTCGCTTTTGGAAAAGTCGGCGATTTGTTTCAGGTTTTGCTCGTATTTGACGACGCGGCTTCCCTGGGTCTTCACTTGCCAAACCAGACGACGTGCGCGAAGACTTTCCAGCGCCTCTTCGACATCGTCTTCGGAGAGGTCCATGACCGGTTCCCGGTTGGTCCTCTGGTTGCAAGCATTGACAAGCGCGTTCATCGAAAGCGGGTAATAATCGGGAGTCGCCATCTGTTTTTCCATCAGCGAACCCAAAACGCGGGCTTCTACGGGATCGAGTTCGAACTCCTTGTTTTCCATGGGATATCTCCGGGAGTTTCGGGAAAATATGCATGTTTTGTAATTGCGTTGCCGCCGCCACCATCGACATGATTTATTTTCGCTTTTGCGAAGTGGATAGGCCTCGCATGAGCGCGAGCGCGTTTTGCCCGAGCACTTTGTGGTTGTATCCGCCCTCCAGAATGGCGAAACATCCGCCCCCAGCCTTGTCGGCGGCGGCACGGACCATCGCGCCGATTTCCTCGTAGTCGTCCGTGGACAGCACGCCGCCCCAGTCGTCGAGATGATTGTCGAAACCTGCGGAAATTCCGATGATATCGACCTTGCAGCGATCCATTTTTCGGGCGACCTCCAGCATGTACCCTTTCCGGTCCCTTGCTTCCACGTTGTGGACCGTAACGTAGCTTTTCTTTCCCAATATGTTGACGTTGCCGTCGCCGTAATGAAGGTCGATATCAAGAACATAGGCGGTGGAAATCTTGTTTTCCGACTTCAGCGCTTCCAAGGCTATGGCCATGTTGTTGAAAAAGCAGAACCCCCAGCAGGACTCGGCCGACGCGTGGTGTCCCGGGGGACGTACGATGCCGAAAGCCGGGTCGGTCAACCCGATCTTGGCCGTCTGAATGGCTCCGCCCGCCGCAAGCGCGGCAATGTCGTAAAGGCGCTGCCTCTTGATGTATTCGATATGGCCCGGCGAATGCGCCAGTTTGATTTGCTCCTCGGATGCCGGTTCGGCCGTGACGAATTCCACTTCGCCATCGACGGCCTCTATGATGGATTCCATTCGCCCGTGCGCGGCGGCGGGGTCCGACGTGTAAACCTTGTAAAAATCCTCGTGGAATATCGCTTTCATGCTTTCCTCTTTCATGGTCAGTTTTTTTTCCGCTATTTTTTTCGCAATTTGGATTGTTTTTCAAGAATCGATCCGTATCGGCCCGGAACCGGGCAGTTCGCAAACGTAACGGGTCCCCATCAGGCGGGACGGCGTGTAGACTCCCGGCGGCGCCGAAATTTTCAACAGTTTTTCGACGACGCCCAAAGAGCCGTGTATGGTGACGTCGTATCCGTTGGCTGTTTTCAAAAAGGCGGTACGTGAGCGACCGTCCGGGCCTATGGCCTTTGCCCAGAGATTTACCCGTGCGTTTTTTCGCTCGGAGACGGACGGTCCCTTGACGCGGGCGCGGATCAAGGTCTCAAGGCCTTTCCGGACCGGCGCCAGGAAAACGAGCGGTCTGAAAAAGCGCAGGATCTTTATCCATTTCACCGCCTCTGCCGGGACGGGCGCGTAGACTTCGATTTCGGGAATTCCAGTCGTGTGGAACGCGGTGGATACGTCGCCCCAAGGAATCGTCACGGCCGTTTTCGTTCCCTCGCCGAAATCGATTCTTCTCGTCTTGTGCGCCAAGGGGACGGTTTCGATCACCTTTCTCCTTCTAACCTTTCCGTTGCGCTGGAGTCCTTCCAGGACTGTCACGGCCGTGCCCGGGCTCAAGGAACTTTTCGACTCGAAAGCCAGCGCCAGGTATCGGGCGTCCGGCACGACCTCTTTCAACGCGGCGGCCAGGCAATCCGTGGGGATCACGTCGAATCCCACCCCCGGGCAGAGTACGACGCCGGACCTTTTCGCCAACTCGTCCATTCCGTGAAGATGTTCCAGAACTTCGATCTCCCCGGTAATATCCAGGTAATGGCTTCCAACCTTCATGCATGACCTTGCCATCGGCGGGCCGGTGACCGCGAACGGACCGGCGCAGTTCAACAGGACCGATATGCCTTTCAAGCCGGAAACCGCAGTCTCGGGGGAATCCGTCTGAAAGCATCGAGATTCCAGTCCGAACCGCTTCGCCATTTCCTCGACCTTGCCTCGGTTTCTTCCGGCCAAAACGGGCCGAAGCCCCCTCGCAACGGCCTCTTCTGCGACGAGGCTTCCCGTGTACCCGTAACAGCCGTAAATCATCCAGTTTTTTTCAGCCACGATATCCAAATTCCCTTCTTTTGGATTTTTCCGGGATAAAATGCAAAATCCGACTAATACACCTTTTCGAGCGTCATCTCAATAGCTATCCGAAAAAGATGCCCGTCGAAAGTCGCCAGCTTGGGTGAGTTTTCGGTAGCGTTTACCGGAGGCTTTTCGGGAACGACTTGAATTCTTTCATGAACCGATGCTTGAGTTTCAAGCGTTCGACATATGTGAAAGGGGGCGCGGAGGTTTTACTGGCCCTCTCGCGAAGGTCTTCGGGAGCGAAGAGAAGATCCAGAATATGATATGTCGGAGCTTTGCGATTCAGGGTTTCGGCGCAGGCGGCGCAATATGTGACAATCTTTTTGCCGTCGCATTCCTTTTTCCTTGCCGATCGCCATTTTTCCGTCAAGCCGGGCTGGACTAATCCGACACTGGCGCCCTCGCCGCAGCAAAGAGCGCGGTTCCGGGCATGGGGCATTTCGTCCGCGGAGAAACCCATTCGGGAAACGATCTCTCGGATGGATTCTTGTACGCCGTTTTCCATCCTCATGGGGCAGGGGTCGTGGATGGTCACCACCTCGGATTTTTTGACGGTCTCTCTCTTGGCGCTTTTTTCGATCAGTTCGTAGACGGTTTCCACGGAAAAGGATGTCGCGTAATGCTTGAACGTTTGATGGCAGCTGGGGCAATTGACTATGATTCGTTTGACGCCTGCGATTTGGAGACGACGGACGATTTTTCCGAATATGGACTCGAATCGGTTTTGTATTCCGAGATCGTGTGAGGGTTTTCCGCAGCAGTCCATAGCGACTCCGAGACGGGGGAGGCGTTTTCGGAGGTATTCGAACGTTCTCCATGCGGTTTCCGGCCGGGTCCCGGAAAAGGCGCAGCCGGGAAAATAAACGGCGTCGCAACCTTCCGGCAGTCCGTAATAGGAAAAAAGGGCCGAGGAACCCAGTTTCTCGTAGTTCAATATGGAAGCATAATCGAACAAATCGATATCCCCGGCGACAATGGCCTGTCGTCTTATATCGAGGAGAAAATCCGCCATGTTCAAATTCTGGGGGCAAACTGCACTGCAAAGACCGCAAAGATTGCACTCGAACGCTATCTTTCTCTGTCCCGGTTTTGAAAAATCGTATTGTCGAACTATTTCCCCCGGTTGTCCGTATTTTTGCAAAAAACCGCATTCCGCCGAACATAGGCCGCATTTTTTGCACGCGGATTCGATCCGCCGAATGTGGGACGAAACAGCCCGATTCGTCGTTTCAAAAAAACCGCGATTTCGGTTTGGCGGCGAGAATTTGCCTTTTCCGGAGAGTTTCCGGCTCGATCTGACCGCTCCGGCCGTTTCCGAGTGGAACAGCAACAGGGGCAAAGCGCCCAGCAAGGCTAAAGGGGACTTGGTTTTAGATTTTTCCATCGGGTTTGTTTCTTTAGGATTTGAAAAATCGGTGTTTTGTCCGATAAATACATGAAACGTCGCGCAACTCGATATTTTAATCTCGGATCCCGGCTCGAGTCAAACAGTTTGAAGCAATAGAATCGGGCATATGCATCGAGCATTTCTATGTCGTGTCGGAAAATTTTCCGGGAATAGGGGAGGAGACGAGCGAGAACTCAGGATAAAGGAATCGATTTTTCAGGGAACGGCCCTGAAAAATCAGCGATAGGATCAATATTTAAATCGGCATAAATGCCGATTCCAAAGCGAAAAGAAGGGCGGATTGGCGCATGCGCGGGTACGCCGCCGATATGCGGTTCTTGACAATGTGTTTCGAGCACTTGTATGCTGAATTTCCTAACAGCAACGAACGCAGGATAATTGTCGAAGGTTTTGGCCGCTTATCTTTTTAGTCGTAAAATTTAAAGCAAGGATTGCGAGGATTTCCGTATGGAAAAAACAGCCAAGGCGATTGTCGCCAAGGGTAAAGGATTGTTGGCGGCGGATGAAAGCCTGCCGACGATCAAGAAAAGATTCGATTCCATAAACGTGGAATCGACCGAGGAAAACCGCAACGCTTACCGAGAGTTGCTGTTTACGACAGAGGGAATGGAAAAATACATCAGCGGCGTCATCCTGTTCGACGAAACGTTGCGAAGCAAATCCAGCGATGGTCAGCCGTTTCCGGACCTTCTTCGGGAAAAGGGCGTGGTGCCAGGAATCAAGGTCGACAAGGGACTTGCCGTTTTGCCCGGCACGAAGGGGGAAAAGGTGTCTCAAGGACTTGACGGTCTTAAGGAGCGCATGGACGAATATTATGAGCTGGGCGCTCGTTTCGCGAAATTTCGGTCGGTGATAACCATTGGCCACGGCATTCCCACCCCGTTGTGCATCGATGCCAACGCGCACGTTCTGGCCCGTTACGCGGCCGTCTCCCAAAGCGCCGGTTTAGTTCCCGTCGTCGAGCCAGAGGTCCTCATGAACGGCGACCACACCATCGAAAGATGCTTCAAAGTCACTTTCGATACCCTTGCGAGGGTATTCTTCGAATTGCACAAGCAAGGCGTGATTTTGGAGGAAATGCTTTTGAAGCCGAACATGGTGATCAGCGGTTTGGAATGTTCCGAGCAGGCCGAAGTGCAAACCGTGGCGAAGATGACAATCCAATGTTTCAAGCGGGTTGTTCCGCCCGCGCTTCCCGGCGCGGTTTTCCTTTCGGGAGGCCAGTCGGCCGTGGCCGCCACCGAGCATCTCAATGCCATGAACAAACTGGACGAAAACTTGCCGTGGGAGATCGGTTTCTCTTACGGGCGGGCGTTGCAGGAGGCGCCGTTGAAAGCTTGGAAAGGCGATCCCGCGAACAAGGAGGCGGCGCAGAAAGCCTTTCTGCACCGGGCCAAATGCAACGGACTGGCACGATCGGGCGAATATGCAAGCGACATGGAATCGCAGGCCTGACGAGCTGTCAAAATCGGTTCTCGAAAACGGTAAGGGAACCGTATCTCCGATAAACCAACATTCGTCGCATCATTGCTGTACCGACGCCTGATTTTCCGAAATCCGATTTTTCCCCATTGTCAACGACCTTCAACGATGAGTTTCAAATGGATTTGACAAATCGGCTTGGCGGAACTATATTCAAAACTCGTTTTTTGAAGTCACCCCGGATTGTAGTTGCTCCGGGCTTGCTCTCTGGCGTGGGCTCGCGATGGATTGCTGTAGTGGTTTATCGGGGTGAATAACAATTTAAACCCGTAAACGAACTACGGAGAGTATCATGGAGGTTTTGCCTGAAAGGTCGGAAGACGACAAGTTGCCGTCGGCTGATTTCGCGACGGCCGGTTGTATAACACTCTTGTTTTTCTTTTCGATGTGTTTTTTCGTAAAGTTGTTTCCTTTCGAATTTTCGTTCGCTCAAGCCCAAGCCGGAATTTTTTTCGCGTCGGAAAAAGAATCCCCGGGCGAAAACGAGGCTCTGGCTTTGGACATGCCTTCGCCGCCATCCTATAAACTGTTGGCGCCCCCGATAATCGAAAAGAACCCCGAAATTCCCGTCATTGAAATTCCCGTTTTCAAAGGGAAAAAGGGAGAAAAGGATTATCATCCCATTATTAACAAAACAGCTAGGCGAAACGATATCGAGCCAGCCTTGATCAAGGCTATCGTGATGGCCGAATCCGGTTTCGATCCGAGGGCGGTATCGGAGAGGGGAGCTGCGGGGCTGATGCAGTTGATGCCTGAAACAGCCGAATCCTTGGGGGTCGTGAACAGGTTCAACCCGGAACAGAACATCCGCGGAGGCGTGAAATATTTCAAGCAGCTGATCGAAAAGCTGAACGGCGATATCGAACTGGCGCTCGCGGCCTATAACGCCGGACTGGGCCCCGTTTTGAAATACAAGGGGATTCCGCCTTACGAGGCAACCCAATACTATGTGCGAAAAGTTTTGCGTTACTACGAACATTACAAAAAGCAGGAAGAAACTCAGGCTGGTCTAGACCGGAAAAACGGCAGGGATTCCAAACATAGCGAAAAGGTGGAAGAAGCGTAGGTTCTCGGATAGCGCCACGTGAAAAAGGAAGACGCCGGCGCTTGCTCGGCCCGCGCGCTTGTCGATGCAGCGGGCCGAAAATCATACTTGAATATCGATCAGGAAAGGATGCGGTCGACCTCTCTGTCGAGTTCCCTCAAACGACTCGCCAGAGGGCCGGGCCCCGCTTCCTTCGCATTCTGAAGCTCCATTCCCCATTGTTGCAGCATGGGCGTGTCGATTCTTCTTGCGCCCGAATCCCGGGACCATTCCCGTCCGATCTTTTCCCCTAGTCGGGAAAGAATCTCCTTGATTTCGTTTCTTTCCTTCGCCGCGACGGCCTGTAAAATTTCGCTCGCCCTCGCGTTCCATCCCTTGATCAAAAAAGTCCCTTTCAAAAATTTTTGAAATCTTTCTTCCTCTGTGTTTCTAATCATTCGAAACTCCTCGAACCAATTAATGAAAAAATGTCTCTCAAACGGCCTCGGGATGAAATATTCGACGTCTATTTTTACCAAAGATTCGAGATATGTAAAGGAAAAAGGTCGGGTGCCCGTAGATACTGGAAGCTGAAATTTAACTGGATAAAATAAAAAAGCACACCACTATGCATCTATCAGACGTTGGTTTTTCCCGGCTTCCGATCGAAAGGCGAGCAAAAAATCTGGGACAATGCAGAAAAGTCTTGACTCGATTCGCGATATGGGGTCAAAAATCTCTTTTTCATGATCGAAAGCGAGTTTTGTAAAAATATTTTATTGAATACAAAGGTGACGAATTCAATGAATAACGAGAATATCTGGTTGGACGGGAAAAAAAGGGTTAACATGCTCGACGATCCGAAGACGGGCCGGAGAAAGGCTTTTTTCGGTTACGAGGCCGTTTCCGAAGAGGAGAAGACCCAAAGGGTGCTCAAGCATTTCAATTCGGTGGCCGACTGGTACGATTTCATGAACACGCTTCTGTCGTTCGGGATTCATTGTCTCTGGAAACGGGAGGCGGTCAGAGCGATCAGGTTGAAATCCGGGGACCATGTGATCGACGTGTGCGGCGGCACCGGGGATCTTGCGGTCCTCGCGTGCGGGAAGACGGGGCCGGACGGCCGGGTGGTGGTCTACGACATCAACAAGTCCATGATGGACGCCGGACGCAAAAAAGATTCGGTCAAAAAGTTCGGGGACAGGATTTCCTTCGTACTGGGAAACGCCGAGTCCATTTCCTTTCCGGACGACTCGTTCGACGCGGCCATGGTGGGTTACGGAATCAGGAATGTCACCCGTATGGAGCGCGGTTTCGAGGAAATGCATCGCGTCCTGAAGCCGGGGGGAAGGCTGATGTGCCTGGAGTTCTCCAAGCCGACCATGCCGGTGTTCAGAACGCTCTACGACTTTTATTCTTTCCGGATAATGCCCTTGCTGGGGGATCTTATCACCGGGTCGAGACAGGCATACACCCACCTTCCCGAATCCATCCGGACCTTTCCCCTCCCGGACGAACTATCCAAACTGTTGGAGAACATCGGGTTCGAGAACGTGGTTTACAAAAGACAGACCAACGGCATCTCGGTGGTTCACACGGGGACGAAAAAATAGAATTCGACGCGAATTCGCCTTTTTACGTCTTGTCCGACAAGTCCGACTTGGTCCGACTGGTTCCCGAGATTCGCGTGGAACCTGTCGATAGACGAGCCATTCAATGGGCAATTTTCAGCCTATCAGCGCGAAAATCGCGTCCGCCGCAAGAGAATACCCCATGCCGATCATCAAAATACCGGAAACGATATCGGAATGTTGTCTGTATTTTCCGAAAAAACCTGCCGCGCCGGCGCCGACGAGCAAGAGGCCGGGCATGGTTCCGGCTGCGAACGAGAAAAGCAGGAGCGCGCCTGCGAGCGGGCCGGAGGAGGCGAGCGCCCTGGCGAATGCGGCGAAGGAAAGGCCGCAGGGCAAAAAGCCCATCATGGTCCCCATGAGGAACATGCCCGTCGATTTTTTATCGAAGACAGCAGATCGAAGAGCCTTCCTATAGCCCGGAATCCGGTCCGGGGAGGCATTGGACATCCACGAGGGCTCTTCGACCATTCCTATTCTGGATATGCCGAACCAGAACAGAAACGCGGCCGCGACCAGGGAAAAGCCTATCTGTATTCGGGAAAGCCAGAGAACCGGGTCGGCGCCGATTCGGCCGGCCAAACCGGCCAAGCTCGACCCCAGCCCGCCCATGAACGCTCCGATCCCGCTGTAGGTCGTCGTCCGCCCCGCATGGTATAAAAGATGCGCGGAAAATCTTTTCGCCTGTCCCGGTACGGCAACGACCAAGGGACCGCACATGCCTATGCAGTGGCCTGTTCCGGCCAATCCCAGAAAAAAGGCCGAAGCCACAGTCAATTCGTCCATGGCAAGCTCTTTTTTATACGGGAAGCCATTTTTGGAGCATCCTGTAAATGGCGGCGGGAGTAACCGGTTTGGAAATGTAATCGTCCATGCCAGCCGCCAGGCATTCTTCCCTGGCCCCTTTCATTGCATGGGCGGTCATTGCGACGATCGGCACCTGCGGATTCGTCGCCCCGTTCGTTTTCTCCCGGATGGTCCTGGTCGCTTCGAAACCGTCCAGGACCGGCATCTGACAATCCATGAACACGATGTCGTACGGAGTCTTTTTTACCGCCTCGATGGCTTCTTGTCCGTTTTTGGCCAGATGGGCGAAATATCCCAATTTTTCGATCATCTTCAGGGCCACCTTCTGGTTGACTATATTGTCCTCCACGAGGAGGATCCCGACCTTGCGTTTCCTTTCTTCGCCAATGTCTTTTTTCGCGATGATGCATCGATCGGCTTCCGCGCCGGAATCGCCGCCGATATTCAAAACGGCGTTGAGGCAGTCGTACAATATTCCCTGCTTGACCGGCTTTCTCAGGAACGCTTGAAACCCGGCCTCTTTCAGTCGCTTCGCGTCCCCCCGTTCTTCTTTCGAGGCAATTGTCACAAGACGTGTTAGGGAAAGTTCCGGGTCCGACTTGACGCTGTTTCCCAATCTGATCGCCGACTTCGTATCCAAACCCACTACGGCTATGGCGAAAGGGCTCTTTTCTTTCGCGGCAGATCGAAGTTTGATTAATGCCTCGTCGGCGTCGAACGCCTCCTCGTGGTGAAAATCCCAACTGTCTAACATGGACTTTAAATAGGACAGGTTCGTCTGGTCGGCATCGACGATCAGGATTCTCTTCCCGGAGAGCGTCTCGCAGCCTCCGCGTTCGACGCTTCTCCGTTTTTCCGTCTGCTTTTTGAAAACGGCCGTGAACCAGAATGTCGAGCCGCGTCCTACTATGCTCTCGACTCCTATGGCACCGCCCATCATTTTCACCAGTTTGTTGGAAATAGTCAATCCGAGGCCGGTCCCTCCGTATTTGCGGGTCATGGAGGTGTCGGCTTGGGTGAAGGGCTCGAATATCCGCGTCAGAAGATGGTTCGGTATGCCGATTCCGGTATCCTCGACGACGAATCTCAGTGTCGCCTTCCTGGAGTCTTCGTGATCCAGGCCGATCCGAACCCCTATTTTTCCGTTCTGGGTGAATTTGACGGCGTTGCTGACGAGATTGATTACCACCTGCCGCAATCGTCCGGGATCTCCCACTAACAAGCCAGGCGTCTCGGGATCGATGGCGAAGGAAAAATCCAGGCCCTTCTCCTGCGCTCTGAATGAAAGCAACTTCATCGTTTGTTCCAGCGTTACCCGCAAATCGAAGTCCAGCGCTTCGATTTCCAATTTGCCCGCCTCGATTTTGGATATGTCCAACACGGCGTTTATGATGGAAAGAAGCGCGTTCGCGCTGCTCTGTATGTTGGAGGCGTATTCGCGCTGGCCCTCGTCCAGGGCCGTGTCCATCAGCAAAGACGCCATCCCGATCACTCCATTCATGGGGGTTCTGATTTCATGGCTCATGTTTGCCAAGAATTCGCTTTTGGACAAATTGGCGGCTTCGGCCTCCCTCACCAGCTTATTGGCCCGTTCGATGGCGTTGTTAAGCTCGGCGTTGACGGCGAGCAGTTTTTTGCTCTGTTTTAGAATCTTCTCCTCCGCCGCTTTCAGGTTGGATATGTCGATGAACGTTTCCATGAAATGCGCGACGCCTTTGTATTCTATTTCCCGGACCGTTTTCAGAATGGAAATATGAACCCCCTCGGCGTTGATCAGGATCCGTTCCGACCTGTCCAATGTTTGACCGAGATCGCTCATAGGGCATTTACCCAGTTCCGCCGGGCATATGAAATTGTGGCAGACAGCCCCGATTATTTCCTCCTTGGGCCTGCCGATCAGCTTTTCGGCGAACGGGTTCGTTTCCGCGACCCGATGGTTTTCGGAATTGATCAAAAGCACGCCGGCCTGAATGGAATCCAGCAGATTGCGAGTCTGGCGCGTAGTTTCCATAAGCTGTTTTTCCGTTTTTTCCCTTTGGCGGATTTCCCGATACGCGCGCCGGTATAAAAACGACACGGAAACCGTCACCGCTATGCAAACAATAAGGAGCAAGAAACTTGTCGGTTTGAATAAGGGCGCGAAAGCCTCCTTTCTAATGCTTTCGAGATCTCTGAGAAAGACCAGCCTCCATCCCGGAAACGCCTTTAACTGGAGTTGGTGGATGGCGTATCGCCTGCCGTCTTCCGAAGCGGCCGTATTGTCCGAACCTATAACAATCCCGGTCCACGGCCAGGGTCCGGCGCCGAATTGTTTCAGTTGGTCGATTTTTTCCGCTTCCTTTTCCGACAGGGGGGAGAGCGAGCGAAGAAGCCACGGTTCAAGGGACGTTAAAAAAACAAGGCTCTCGGGCGATACAAGGCAGGAAATCATGCTCTCGTCGTTCATCAATTCCTTTTCGATCATATCGGCGGACGATTTCAGCACGACGATCCCCTCGGGAGCTTCCGTATTGCCGGCATACACTGGATAGCTATAATAGACGCCCCTCTTTCCCGAAGTGACGCCTCGGGCCATGTAAACGCATTGTTCTCCCCCTATGGCGCTTAGAAAATAAGGTCTGAAAGCATAGTTCCGATCCAGAAAGCTGTCCTCGTCGTTGCGGTTGCTGGATGCGATGGTGGTCCCGTTCTTGTCCATCAAATAGCAAACGCCGGCATCCAAGGCGCAGTTGAAAATGTCCAAAACTCTGTTGGCTTCGGACAGGGTCTGGACGTTCGGGGCGGCCAGGGCTTCCCTTATGTTTCGCAACTCGGCCAATGCCTTTAAAGCGTTGATGTTTTCCCTAAACAGATGCGACAGCCTGTAAGCGGTTTCCTCCGCTTGCAGTTTCATTTCCGTTTGCGCGGCTTCGTAAGCTTCCTTGCTCAAATTCGAATAATATAAAAAACATGCCAACGCGAGAGAAAAAACGACGAACAGGGTAATCAGGAATAAAATTTTCCGCAGTCCCATTGACGGCTCCAAACGTTAAGATGGAGTAAACAAGTGAAAAAAGACGGCAATCTCAGAACGGGAGGTCGTCGACGATCTCGGCGGCTTCGTCTATGGCGTCGTGGGCCGTGTTCCCGGCGACCGGAACGATGGAAATCGCCGCGCCTACAATTCTCATAGGCACGCTGATCGCTTTGGTCAGGACGCATCCCTGAAACGAAAGGCAAAAAAAGAGGAAAAACACGAGAATCTTTAAATTTTTCATAGCGCACTCCTCGAAATAATTTTTCGCGAACCGAATCGTTCTGGAAAGAATAAAGCATATAATGCTGCCGATTGCAATTCTGGATTCGGGTGTCGGCTTTCAATCTTGATTTTTCGGCTCCGAGTTCCTGTTTTCGTGCGCCGTTTCTCGAATGTGACTTTGATCGCGGTCGCGGCCGCGTAAAGGGAAATTCCGCCGGTGTACGGTTATTGAAGGTTTCGTTGAATACTACTTGACCCGTTCTTTTCTTTGGTTAAAATGAAAAAACAAAGGGGAGAGACGGGAATGGAGAACGCGATTTTGGAGTTCGAAAATGTGTTTTTCGCCTACGACAACGGGCGTCCGGTTTTGGACGGCGCGTCTTTTTGCATTCCCAAAGGCGCTTTCGCGTTGGTAAAGGGCCCTTCGGGGATCGGAAAATCGACTTTGCTTCGTCTGTGCTGTCGTCTGGAGGAGCCCCGTTCCGGCTTGATTCGTTTCGATGGCGTCGCCCTTGCGGAGATGGATCCTCCTTCGCTCCGGAGAAAAATCTGTTACATGCAACAAACTCCGACGCTTGCCCCCGGATCCATCGGAGACAACCTTCTGATTCCTTTCGGGTTCAGATCCTCGCGCGGGACGCCCCCTCCGACGGACGAGAAGATCAGGGAGTTCCTCGACGAATTCCACCTCTCCGAATTCGGACCGGAGGACCCTGCGTCCACTCTGTCCGTAGGGCAAAAACAGCGGGTCTGCATGATTCGAACCCTCCTTTTGAACCCGGAGATCATGCTTCTGGACGAACCCACCTCCGCTCTGGACCCAAAAAGCGCCGAAATCGTGCTGAACCGCGCGCAAGACGCGAACAGGAGAAAGAACGTGACGATACTTATGATCACCCACGCATCGGACCCAATTATGAATGTCGTGCCGCAAACCGTGGAAATCTACGGCGGCAGGGTTTGCGTCCGATGAATCCGACGCTGCCGGAAATCGGCCCCGTGCAGCTTGGGTTCGCTCTGGTGTTCATCCTTTTGGCCCAGGCGGCCTCGTTCGTCCATCGCCTCGGACTCGTGAAGGACTTGACCTTCGGGACGGCCCGGACTTTCATTCAGCTTTTTCTCATGGGCTACGCCTTGCGTATAATTTTCGAGTTGGATATGCTCGAGGTCACCATGGCCGTTTTCCTGGCCATGCTGGTCATGGCGGCGGCGACTATCAAGGGGCGGGTGAAGGAAAAGCAGGTTCCTTTCGTCGTCCCCATGTTCTTCTCGATGCTGGTCAGCTATTTTCTGGTTTCTGCCCTTGTGGTCGGCGTGGTCGTGGGGGCGAAACCTTGGTGGGAGGCGCGGTATTTCATTCCCTTGGCCGGCATGATCGTCGGAAATTCCATGACCGCCCTGGCACTGTCCTTGGAGCGATTTTTTTCGGACCTGCGTTCGAAAAGGGACTTGGTGGAGATGAGGCTCTCCTTGGGCGCCGATTACAGGGAGGCGAGCGGGGAAATCATGGCCGACGCGATCAGGGCCGGGATGATACCGTCCATAAATTCCATGATGAGCGTGGGGATCGTTTTCATTCCGGGCATGATGACGGGCCAAATCCTGGCGGGGGCGGACCCTTTGACCGCGATTCGGTACCAGATCGTGGTCATGCTCATGCTGGTGGGCTCCACCGCTCTGGGGTCGGTGATCGTGGTCCTTCTGATTAGAAAAAGGTGTTTCGGCTCCGGCCAGCGGTTGTTGCTGAGACCGGGGAGGGAATCGTAGACGTTGGCGAACGTGGACGAACCTGAAGGAACGAATATTCGAGGGGGAGGCGCGGAAAAAAATGTCCTACTTTGTAAACAGGACCGAAGAATACCACAGGCGGGATATCCAGACCCTCGGTTGGGAGCTTACCGTCTGCAACACCTTGGAGTTCGAGCAAGGCCCGGCAAGACGAATTCTAGCCCGGAACGCCACCTACGGCGCGCACTTGGCCGACTATCTTTTCTCCCTGATCGACGAAAACGCGTGCCGCTCCGCAATCGAAATCGGGGGAGGGTACGGCTTTTTGACGCGAGACTTTTTGAAGCGAAACCCCGCGATGAAAGCCACCATGATCGACATTTCCCCGCTTTTGCTCCGAAGGCAGAAGGAGACGCTGGAAAATTTCGACGTTCGGTTCGTCGAGTCGGACTTTTTCGAAATCGACCGATCGGAATGGCGACGCCACGACTTGGCGATATTGAACGAAATCGTCGGAGATTTTCCAACGGCCTGCAACCTGACTCGGCAGACCATAGAATCCGCGCCGAACGAAAAAGGGCATCCTTTGGCATCGGTTAAAAAATTCCTGGAAGCCGGCGTTCTGGAAATTCCCGATCAAGAGCCTTTCAACGCGAACATCGGCGCCATGGAGGCCGTGGATCTTCTGTGCTCCCTCTCCATACCTTATATATTCGTCAGCGAACACAGCTGCGAGGCCGACGCCAAGGGCGACGATTTCGGCCCGTTCCTGCAATTCTCCCCCGGCAAGAACCCCGAGGAAATCAAGCTGGCGGGACACAGCGAATACACCCTTTGCTTCTCCAACCTGGAACGTATCGGCCGCAGCCGCGGATACGAAACGATCAGGGGAAACTACACGGATTTCATAAAGGTCGATTTTTCGCCGAAACTGAGGTTCATATTGACGTCGAACTCCCAGAAGGACGAACACGAGATTGTGAGGCAGTTCGTACACGACCTTTACAAGTACGAGTACTTGATCTTCATCGGACAAGGAGGAACTGCTGGATGAGTGGCTCCGCGAAATTGAGCGAAACGGAAAAAGCCGAAATGCTGGAGGACGGCAAAAGCGAGAAGCGACGCCGCGCTTTCCGGGCGGCCCGCCTCGCCTCCGAGAGCGGCGGTCTCGACGAATACGTTCGGTTTCTTTCCGAGACGCTTCCTTTGTTCGAGTTTCGTCCCCGGGCGAAGGTCGCGAACAAGAACAGGTTGTAACTCGTTGGTGACGAACGAATGGCAACCGGAGCTTCCGGCTCTGGCGAGGCGAGACTCGATTCTCTTTCTTTGACACGAACCGCCCCCGTGGTTTACAATCTTTCGGAAAGAACCCGACGAAACCTGAACGCGACCGACAAAGAAAGGAACGCCATGGGAACCGAAACCTCCGAAGCGGCGGAACCGAAACGCAACCAGGATTACGACACGCCGTGGAAAAAGGTCCTCGAGACGTATTACGAGGAGTTCGTCCGATTCTTTTTCCCCGACATGGCCGAGGACATCGACTGGGACAAGGGGTACGAATTTTTGGACAAGGAGTTGCAGCAGATCGCCAAGGACGCGGCCCTGGGGCGCAGGCTGGCCGACCAGCTGGCGCGCGTCCGCCGCAAGTCCGGCGAGGAAAAGTGGGTGCTGAACCACGCGGAGATACAGGGCAAGGGGCAAAACGAGTTCGAAGAGCGCATGTACGTCTACAACTACCGGATCTTCGACCGCTACGGAAGGAAGGTGGCGAGCCTTGCGATCCTGGCCGACGACAACCCGTCGTGGAGGCCGGACCATTACAGCTACGAGCTGTGGGGAAGCCGCGCGGGGCTGTGGTTTCCGACGGTCAAGCTGCTGGACTACCGGGAGCGGTGGGACGAGCTGGAGGAATCGGCCAACCCGTTCGCCTCGGTGGTCATGGCCCACCTCAAGGCCATGGAAACCGGAAAAGCCCCCGGGGAGCGCTACCGATGGAAGCTATACCTGATAAAGAGGCTCTACCGGCTGGGCTACGGAAGAAGGGACGTGATCCTGCTCTTCGAGTTC
>CAZNTU010000114.1:0-16929 GCA_964575975.1 uncultured Desulfobacteraceae bacterium | reverse complement strand
GGCAACGCGGAAAGTTGTGTATAACAACGAGGGTTCCGCCCTGGGCTTGTATGTCGCCCCCTTTCAGGGTTCCCCCAAATCCGTTACAATCAGGAGAAATTTTTCGTGCATGTCAGCAGGCAGGTAGTCCGATATGTGCGAAACGGCTTTACATCCCGAGATTTCGTCAAGCTCTCGCTCCATATCCTCGATACGCTGCGCGCGGTCATTTTCTTTTTTGTCTTTTGCCATTGTCCTCTTCTCTTTTCGTCGATGCCGTCTCCAAGCAGGGAACGTTTTTTCGATTATGATCCTAAAATATTCCAGACCGCACAATCTCCATGCGTGGGCGAGCGGTGAGTCTTTTGTCGTTTTCGCCCAGCCCAAAACGGCAATAGTTGCGCCGGTGACGGTTTTCGGTCGGGGAGTCCCGGTAGCGCCGCCTTCCAAGGCAGCGCTACCGATACAAGTACGCCTCGACCGCCGATCTTTCATTCGTCCTTCGCGCCACAGTTTTCGTTCCACCTTCGGAGCGCGGAATGGAGGCTTCTGTAGTCCACGCGAATCATTCCAAGATGGGGTTGGTCTTAAGATCGACTATTTCGAGTTCGGCGCGCTCGTTCCGAATTGCCGACTTTGGCCATAGTTTTCATGCTCTTGTTGACATCCTTTCAAATCTTTTGTAATGGTCGGTAAACAATTCCACAAAAAATTGGAGGCAAAAATGGCAGGTTTAAACAAAGCGATACTCATTGGAAATCTCGGTAGAGACCCTGAAATTAGGTACACACCTAGCGGCTTGGCCGTTGCAAATTTCAGTATTGCAACCTCCGAAACA
This sequence comes from uncultured Desulfobacteraceae bacterium, assembly GCA_964575975.1. GTDB lineage: Bacteria > Desulfobacterota > Desulfobacteria > Desulfobacterales > SKZT01. The sequence continues at coordinate 16,112 of CAZNTU010000114.1, read as the reverse complement.
TGGCCCGGAAAAGACGGTCAAAAGGAAACACGGACGGAATGGCACAGAATAGTCGCATTTGGTAAAACGGCCGAAATCTGCGGAGAATACCTCTCGAAGGGCAAGCAAGTTTATATCGAAGGAAGAATTCAAACAAAGGAATGGGAAGACCGGGACGGAAACAAACGATATACGACAGAAATTATCGCCAATCAACTGCTGATGCTAGGGACCAAAGAAGGCCAAGGTCAGGGCCAAAGCCCCGGCTCATCCAAGCCGTCGGCCGCCGCCTCCTCGCCCTCCCGGCCCGCGCCACAGGAAATACCCGAACCTCCCTACCCCGACGCCAACGAGGACGACATACCGTTCTAACCATACGGGCGGTCCAGTAGGGACCGCCCGTCGTGCTTCATTATTTCAAGACGGTCTTATTGGTTCTTTCCGAATACCGCTTCCGGTTTCATCGTACTTCTCGTGGCGTTGGGATAGTCTTTCGCGACGTACGCCTTCTGGTCGTTCTCGATCAAATGCCCGCTTTCTACCATGAATTCCACGAAACGCCTCTTGCACTCGTAGAATCCGGGTCGTCAGGAATAGACCGGAGGCATCAGGACAGCCCCCATCCGGGCCCTCGTGCCTTCGTGATGCCAGAGTTCGCAATATTCCGCCTCCAACTTCTCGCCGGAGAACTTGGAATTGTCCGTCAACTTCCGTAGATATAAGAACGACCGAATCGTCGACGAATTTCTTTTTTTCCGATGTTATTTTTCCGAAAATTTTGATAAAAACGAGAGAAAAACGAATGCAGAAAAGGAGCTGAACATATGAGAGTTGCAATTACGGGGGGAGCGGGATTCATCGGCTCTCACTTGGCGGAAGCCTTGCTAGCAAGGGGAGATCAAGTGTCCATCATTGACGATCTTTCCACCGGATCTTTGGACAACATCCGGTTTCTTCAAAGGATTCCGGAATACGACAAAAGGCTTGCCGTCCACATAGACACGATATTGAACCCCAGGGCGATGGCCGAACTGATCGGGTCCGCCGACCGGGTCTATCATCTGGCGGCGGCCGTCGGGGTTCGCTACATCCTGGAAAATCCTCTGGAATCCATCAGAACCAACATCCAAGGAACCGAAATTGTCCTGGATCTCTGCTCCAGGCTAAACAAAAAGGTCCTGATCGCTTCCTCCTCCGAAGTTTACGGAAAACATCTTCACGCGCCCCTCGTTGAGACCGACAACATCATCTACGGTCCTTCCAACAAGTCGCGCTGGAGCTACGCGACGTCCAAGCTGATGGACGAGTTCACCGCGCTGGCTTACCACAGCGTCAAGGGACTGAAAGTCGTCATTACCAGGTTGTTCAACACGGTTGGACCCCGCCAGACGGGCGCGTACGGCATGGTGATCCCCAGGTTCGTCGAGCAGGCCCTGCGCAACGAACCGCTGACCGTCTACGACGACGGAAAACAAACCCGGACTTTTACGTACGTCAAGGACGTGGTTTTCGCTCTAGTCAAGCTCATGGAAAACGAAAACACTTTCGGGGAGGTGTTCAACGTGGGCGGTACCGAGGAAATCACCATTCTGCAACTGGCAGAGAAAATCATCGAAAAAACGTGTTCATCGTCCACGATCGAAATGATTCCCTACGAAAAAGCCTTTAAAAAGGATTTCGAGGATATGCGAAGAAGAGTGCCCGGAATCGAAAAAATAAAGAGTTTCATCGGTTTCGAACCCCAAACAGACTTGGATCGAATCTTGGATTACGTGATAGAGGAGATGAAAACCAAGGCTTTCCGTCTGGATTTGAACTGAAGCGAGTTCCGGAACCAGACGGGAATTTTCCCCGGCGCATAGTGTTCGTTCCTTTCGCTCTTGTTTGATTTTGCGTATCTTCATGGGTATGTTTCCAATAAATCGACAACTCGTCACGGAATGGTTCAATGACACCGACCAAAATTTTGATAGTGGAAGCCGATTTCGGGATTGTCGAAATCCTGATCGCGAAACTCTACGGGAAGGGATATCTCGTCTGCGGTGTCGCGGCCGAGGGTGAAACCGCGATCGAAAAGGCGAAGACGGAAACCCCCGATTTGGTTCTGATGGATATCGTCCTGAAGGGGGATATGGACGGCATCCAAGCGGCCGACCGCATCCGCTCCGAGGTCGGGGCGCCGGTCGTTTACCTGACGGCCCGTATCGGCGGGGAAATGCTGGAAAGGGCAAAAGTTACCGAACCCTACGGTTTCATCATGAAACCCATCAACGACGACGAGCTTCTCGCCGCCATCGAAATGGGTCTCTACAAGGCCGGACAGGACCGAATCGCAAGGGATCGCGAACTGATATTCAGGACCATCGCCGACTCCTCCCCAGACTGGGAGTTCTGGATCGGACCCGACGACCTTTTTCTGTACAACTCCCCGTCCTGCGAAACAATCACCGGCTTCTCCAAGGAAGACTTCGACAAGAATCCCTACTTGTTTTTCGAAATCGCCCATGAAAAAGATCAGAAAAGGCTCGCGTCTTTTTTAAAAAAGACGAAGAAATCCAAAAAGCCGTTCGAGCTTGAATATAGAATTGCGACATCCTCGGGCGAGGAAAAATGGATCGGTTTGGCTTGCGTCCCCGTTTATTCGCGGTCGGGAGATTGGGAAGGGGTAAGGGGCACGAACCGGGACATCACTGCCGCGCGAAAAGTCGGGCAGGGCGCCCGGAACCAAACCAAACCGGAAGGGCCACCGCTTCTTGCCGGCGAGACCGCTCTCGACATAAAATATCTGTTTTCGGAAATTCGGGGCCATATCGAAGCGGCGCGAATCGAATCGGAATCGCCCGCCCGGCTTGCCGAACATCTCGAAAAGGCGGCAAGCGCATGCGTCGAGGGGGAAAAACTTTCCGTAAAACACGCGAATTCCTCCGGACGAATTCAAAAGCGCAAAAGGGGGTTGCAATGAAATGGAAAGTGAAACCGGAGCAGGTTCTTTTTTCCGCCGAAACCAAGGATTCGACGGCCTTTTTGCATTTAAGGGAAAACCTGCTGCTTCGGGCTACCGAACTGGACCAGATCGAATATCTGCTGGACTACCTGGATCGAGTTTCCAACGACGATTCCATCGGCTCGCTGGTCGTGGCGGGCTCGCCCGAAAAAACCGGGGAAAAGGAATACTACGATTTCTATCATCGTCTCTGCCGCCTGAAATTCGACAGAAACGCCATCTACCGGATGTACAACGCCGTGGACCAGTTCGTCCTGAAAATCGCCGCCTTCAAAAAGCTTGTGATCCACGTGGACAGCGGCCTTGTCATTCCTCTCTATCTGAACGTCAGCCTGGCGTGCGACTACCGGATCGTCTCGGAAGACGCCGTATTCAGGAACGCCTACATCGACCTGGGGCTTGCGCCGAAAGGCGGGGGAGTTTTCTTCCTTTCCAGAATACTGGGAAAAGCCAAGGCGTTCGACCTGCTTTTAAGCGACCGGGATTTTACCGCCCGGGAAGCGAAATCGCTCGGAATCGTGGACGAGGTGGTCGATACCGCGAATTTGGAAAGAGCCGCCGTCGAGGCCGTCCGAAAGTTCGAACGGATACCCGCCAGGACGCTGGCGGGGATCAAAAGCCTGATGGCCTTCGATAGCGACGAACTGGCCCGCTATTTGGAAGCCGAAAACCGGGAGCTGATGAAAATCATCGACTCTCCCGATTTTCGAAGAGATTTGGGACAATGCCCGGAATAGCTTCGACCCTCCGTCGAGTCGAAAGTTCCGCCCCCAAGAGCTTTCGGCCTTTAATCTTGGAACATCCCCTTTCAGCTTCGCGCCACTTGCTTTCAGCTTCCAGCTCCCCGCTTCCCGCTTTCAGCTTTGCTAATGGTCCGACGGCGAAAAATCGAGGTCGCTGTATTTGATCATGCCGATTCCGCCCTCGATGTTGGTCGTGTTCCCGAAACCCTTTTCCTTCAGAAACAGCTGGGACTCGTACGACCTCGGTCCGGAACCGCAAACGAGGGAAAAGGGCTCCGGGGGAATGTCCTTCATGCGATCGACGATTTCCTCCTGGGGAATGTTGACCCACCGGTCGCCGTACTTCTCCACGAAAGGTCCCGCCTGTACCGCGCTTCGGACATCCAGCACCCTTGCCTTGCCTTGCTTGAACTTTTCGAAAAACTCCTTCACGGATATGGTCTGTTGCCGGCCGTCCAAGATGTTCTCCAAGCAATTTGCGGCATTGTTGACGATATCCGGGGAGGCTGAGTAAGGAGGCGCGTGTCCCGTTTCGAGGCGGCTGACCGCGTCGAGATCGATATGGTATGGCAAAAGCGCCCCCACAGCGTCCACCCGAGCTTTCACCGCGTCCCCCTGGCTGCCGACGACTTCGCAACCGAGGACTCTCCTGGTCTTTCTGTCCGCGATCAGTTTCATCCACATCAGTTCCTGGGTCGGATAGAAATGTGCCCGGTCCGACTGAACGACCACGGAACAGGCCGGATCGAAACCGGCCGTTTTGGCTTGCCCGACCGTCAGCCCCGCCCGTGCGACGGCCATCCCGAAAACCTTCAGGCAGAAAAAGGAAACAGTCCCCTTGAACACGGCCTGTCCGCCGGCGATGTTGGTTCCGATCACGCGTCCCTGCAAAGTAGCCAGAGAACCCATGGGCATATGAACTTTCTCTCCGCTTACAAGGTGCGTCAGTTCCACGCAGTCTCCCCCCGCGTAGATGTTCGGATCCGACGTCCTCGTTCTCTCGTCGACGACAATGCCCCCGGTTATTCCGATGGCGAGGGCCGCTTCCCGTGCGAGGAAGCTGTTGGGCAGCGTGCCTGCCGCGACGATCACGAGATCGCACGGGATGGTTTCCGTTTCCGTTTCCACTGCGGTCACGCCGTTTTCAGGGTCACCGACGATTTTTTTCAACTTTTGGGAAACCAGCGTCCGCACCCCGCTTTGTTCCAGATGGTTCCGGATCAGGAGCGCCATGTCTTCTCCCAAGGCCGAGGGAAGCAGACTGTCCTCCTTTTCCACGAGCGTCGTTTCCACGCCCCACAGATCGGTAAGGGCCTCGGCCAGTTCGATCCCCTTTGCCCCGCCCCCGAGCACTACGGCGCTCTCGACCATGCCCTTGGAAACGCGGTCTTTGATTTCCTGGGCGTGGCGGAGGCTTGACACGGCAACCACGCCCGGCAGGTCCATGCCCTCGACTTCCGGAAAAACCGGCCTGGACCCGGTCGCGAGCACCAGTTTGTCGTAGGGAAGAATTTCCTCCTTGCCGTCCTCGAGCTTCCTGACCGACAATTTTCCGTTCTTCCGGTCTATCGCCAAGGCCTCGACGCGGGGCCTGATTTCGACGCCTTTCACCTTTTCGAAGTACGCGCAGTCCCGAAGCACGTGCGCGAAGGTCGAACGGAGCCCCTCGGCGTCGGCCACGTCCCCGCCCACGAAATAGGGAATGCCGCATCCGGCGTACGAAAAGAGATTGTCACGGTCGATCACCGTGATTTTTGCGGAACGATCCAGTCTTTTGATTCGGCATGCGGCTTTCGCCCCGGCCGCCGACGCTCCAACCACGATCACTCTTTGTGCCATTTCGATCTCCTCGTTTGAAAATTTCTTTTTGCGATTCGGAACATATCGATTTCGCGTTCGTTTTCCATGATCGATTTTCGTTTTCTCTCCTTGATTGAAAGAAATACAGGTCCGTCGATTTTACACCCCGGAAATTTAAAATCAAACATTCTTTGCATTTTCCGAGGGTAAAGTTTAAACGAATATTGAGAGGCGAAACGTGTCGCTTTCAAAAAAATGCTTTTTAAGTTTGGATACGAGGGTTTGGCATACCGGTTGACGCATTTCTGTTATTTTGCTAAGAATCGTTTTTGAATATCGAGCCGAATTTCAAACTTCAACTCCGCTGGAGCGCGCAACCATGGGCAAGGCAATCACTGTTTTCAGTCGCAAGGGCGGCGTCGGAAAAACTATTACGGCAGTGAACCTGGCGGGTGCTTTCGCGCTTTCGGGGCGAAGGACATTGCTGATGGACTGCGATCCCCAGGGAAGCGCGGCAATATGCGCGGGACGCTATACCATGCGCGGCGAAAAACGCGTTTCCGACTTTATCGCAGGGGTCAAGAAGCCGCGCGAGATCGTCGCCGACAGCTGCCTTTCGCTCCTGAAAGTGATATCTCCCCCGGACGAGCATTTCCTTTTGAAATATCAAGATCTCTACACGAACGAAAACCGGGGAGTCCTGCGCGATCTCGCGACCCAACTGGAAAACTCGTTCGATTATATTCTGATCGACACCGGACCGGACGTCTCCCCTTTCACCATGTGCGCTCTTTGCGCCGCCGACCGGGTATTGATCCCTCTTCAATGCGAATTTCTCGCATTCAGCAATTTAGGATCTACCATTAAATCGCTGAAGTACGCAAAGGACAACTTCAATCCCCGCCTGAGATTGCTCGGCATTTTGCTCACAATGGTCGATTCGGGCGGAATCGCGGCGCATCGGATAAAAGCCGCAGCCGGGAATCATCTTAAAAGCAAATTGCTCGAGACCGTCATACCTCGCAGCGGATGTTTGAGGGACTCCCCCGGATTTCGCAAGCCCGCCGTGTTGCGGGCGCCCGAAACCGACGGGGCCCGAAGCTATATCGCTTTGGCAAGGGAAATATTTGCTTTGGATTCGAAACCACGGGAATTTACTTGAAAACCACCCAGAAGGAGGAAAAAATGACAAAAGGAATTATAATGTCCGAAGCCATGGAATCCGCAGTCAGAGAAATGATCGAGAAAGCCAGGAACAACGTTGACATGGACGCGCTCAAGGAGATGCTGATGGAACTCTACGGAATCGACGACATCGAAAGCCTCGACTTTTCCGCCGGAGAATTCGTCGTGGAAAACAACCAGCCCGCAATCCGGATGGACTACAAAATGACCTTCACGGTCCCGGTGCATTTCGACCTCAGGGGCAACGTGATGCTCATCGAAGAGTACGAAGAGGAATACGAAGAGGGCGACGGATTCAAAGCCATGGAGGATGCGGTCTCGGAAGCGGGCGAGCAGGCCGGCGAACAAGCGCTTAGTTTTTAAAAATCTCCGACGTGTGCGGATGGAGGGCCGGCGGCAAGGCGAAAAAACCGTTGGCCCCGGTATCGCCGCCATCCATACAGGTCGGAAACTTTCATCAACGGTACCGCTTGCGGCGGAGGCCGGTCGCGCCCGCCGCGAGCGTCTTACGACGGAGACGCGAATGAATCGAAAAGACCAAGCCGCAGTTCAAGACTCTATCGAAAGGGTTTTCGAACGACACGACGTCCGGTTCGTGCCATTGAAAAACTTCTTGAACCTTTTAGAAAACGACGAACGGCAAAATCTCGGCCTGAAGAAAACTTCGTCCCAGGACGCCGTCAAATCCGCGCTGTCCCCTCTCCCTCCCGCATATCAATTCACGAAATTCAAAAATTCCGTCTATCTTTGGAACGGGTCCCCCGAAGAGGGCGCCATCGATTTCATACGGCTCGGAAAAGGAAAAACCTTCAAGCAGCTCAATGCGCGATTCCCCATGCCCATGGATCGTTTCCTTGAAATTGTCAATCGGCTTATAGACCAAGGCGCGATAAAAGCTCGACTCAGCAAAACGGCGCAACCCCTTTTGCACGTTGCGGATACGACAACCGAACCCGCCAGCTCGAAATCCTCCGGGCGGGAATCTGTTCGGCCAAAACCGGAAAAACTCGAACAACAAAATCTTTCCGACGTCGAAATTTTCAAGAAAGCCTACGACGCGGCCGGAAAAGGCGCCAACTACGTCTTCATCCACGAAATCCGAAAGCTTTTTTCCTGGCCGCGAGAGCGTTTCGACCGGTTGCTCTTCCGACTGATGACCGAGGGCTACGTGGCTGCCCACCCCGGAAATCCCGGAGCGCTGACCGCCGAGGAGGTCAACGACTCCTTCCAAGACGAATTCGGCGATTTGTACATCACCGTCACCTGGAGAAAACCCTATGACGGCGGAAAATGAAATCCTGAAGATCCTCGAGGAAAACAACCCCTTTTCCTCCAACGCGGCCGGGGACCCGAGGGAGGACCGTTATCCGGACGTTCCGGGTCTCGGAGACGAAGCCTTTCACGGAGTCAAGGCCCTGATCGCCTTCCGGAAGAACAACCCCGCCAAGCAGTGCGCGGGCGCCGTGACCGGCGAGGCGGGAACAGGCAAAACCCACCTGATCGGACGCTTGATCGACGATTGTGCAAACGAGCGAACGCCGTACTATTTCGCCTACATTTACCCCTTCATCGATCCGCATCAGGGATTTCGGTATCTTTTGCGGGAAATCGTGGTCAATCTCGCGGGGAAATACAAAAACGGCCGGTACAGCCAGTTGGATCTTTTGTCCGCGAATGTCGGCATTTACGTGGTGGAACGATTTTCCGCGGAAAATTCCTTGAAAAAGACCCTTGCCGTCTGTCAAAACTACAAGGCAGAACCGTCCCGGTTTTTCGACCAAAAATTCAAGAGCAAGACTGCGGACGGGCTTGTCGATTACGGCATGAATTTCCTGTGCGGGGAATACCCCTCGATCACTCCGGATTTCCTGAAAGTCGTGCTCCGGTATTGTTTCGTCGAAGAAACCCGTTTGGCTGCCAGACAATGGCTTATGGGACGTTCTCTCGAGCCGGAGCAGGCCGGGCTTCTGGAAGTGGGCGACCGGTCCTCCAAGTCGGCCGAGGCCCTCGAGGAGGAAGCCCAGGAAATCGTCCTCTCCCTGGATGCGCTTTTCCATCTTCGCAAACAACCCATGGTCGTGTTTTTCGACCAACTGGAGAACATCGGCGCGGGGGAGCAAATCCAAACGTTCCAAAAAATGATTTTCCTCCTGGGAGACAAGTGCAAGGCCATGCTGCCCGTGGCCTTTTTCAGAGGGCAGGATTGGCAGGCCAAATTCTCCCAAAAAATGGACGATTTCTGTCTCGGACGTTTCAAGGCCAATCTGTTCGATTTAAAGGGATGCGACCGGAACCAGGCTCTGGAACTGATCCGGTCCCGACTGAACCACGCCCTTGCCGGAATCGAAACGCCGAACGACCTGTATCCGTTCCATCCGGATCACAAGGACGACCTGGACCGGATGCTGAACCTGCCGGAAATGCATCCCCGCCAGGTAATCAACCGGGCCAACCGACTGCTGCACAAGATTTCGCACGGCGGGGTTCCGCAGAGGAGGGACGAGAGCCAAATCATAAAGGATGCCTTCAAGACTCGCTACGAGGAGGTGCTCGCGAACAACGCCCGGTACTCCCCCGACGAAAGCCGCCTGACACTCGCCCTGAAGCTGTATCTGGAAAACCGCCCCGACGACTTCGCCTACCGCGTTTCCGACGTCAATGTTTCCGACGAACGGAACAAATACATCGATATTTTCGCCAACGCGACGCCGAAAGGGGAAAAGCCCATACCCGTCGTGTTCATGATCGACGTCGAGCTTAACCATGCCAGTGTGGGAGCCAGTTTGAAACGGGGAATCGGGCACATGAAAAAAAATCCTGGCGGACGTGCCGTTTACGTCCGGGACGGCCGCTGCCCCTTTTATGGGCCGGAAAGATGGAAACAAACCAACGCCCTCAAGGACGAGTTTGCCGATCTTGGCGGAGAATTCGTCCTGCTGGGCGTGGAGCAGTCCGCGCGGCTGTACGCTCTGGCCTTGCTCAAGTTCGAAATCGAGGCGGGAGACGTTGTCTCCGATACGGGTTCTCCCGTCGATATCAAGCTTCTCGGCCAATTCATAGCCGAAATGATCAACGGGAACACCTATCCCGTCTTCGCTCCTTTTGACGAATATCTGTCGTTCGGCAAAAAAAAAAGCCGAAAGAATGAAAATCCCAAAGAATTGAAGTCCCCTGCCCCGCCGGAGGACGCAAATCCCGAAGCGGTGGTCCGTCGGGCTTTGAAAATTCTCGAGGAGTCGCCTACGAAAATGATGAAAGCCGACCTTTTGGCCGAAAAGATATCGAAAAACACGGACGATCCTGCTTCCACGGACCGGGTGGTGCTGATCCTGGGGGAACGCAAGGACAGGTTCAGAATCTTTCGCGCAAAGGACGGCGTGATCGTCAGCCTGAAAGGGACGTAAGCCATGCCGGACGCGACCGTCACCGAAATCCACTTGTGCGCCCGATGCCCGAGACTGCTGGCGTATCTTCGCGCCGGGGAAAAGAACGTCTGGAAAATCGGGCTGAAAGGTTCCGGAAACTTTCCCGGTTCGTTTTTCCACGACAAAATCGCCAAGCCCTTCCACCGCGCCTTGTCCGGAAAACGGCCGTCGGCGCTCAAAACCGGGATGAACGAGCTTTTGGCCGCAAGTTCGGATAGTTTGGCCGAGACTATTCACAAGCTTCTGAAAAACCATATTCTGGACCCGGCTCTCGACAGACACGCCTCTCGCTTGAACACAGATCAAATCATGACTCTCGCCGAAGGTGTCGCGCGCTGGGCCAAATACCTGGCCCTGTTTCTGGAAAAATGGGTCGGCGATCAAAACGGCGAAAAAATCGATGTTTCCGAAATCGTTCGCGACCCGGAAAGAAAGCTGGAGCATGCGTTTTCCCTTCCCTGCGGTCGGACGCTTCTCGTATCCGGCATTTTCGACGCGCTTATGGTCGATGGAAGGACCGGGCGCGCGATGGTGGTCGAATTCAAGGGGTTCGAACCCGCCAACGAAGACGAGGATTTTCTCCAAGCCGCCATGTACGGACTGCTGATCGAGAAGGAGACCGGGATCGTCCCGAGCTGCGCGGTGCTGTACATGGAAGACGAACAACCGGAGGCTTTCTATTCCGAGGAGGTCGTCCGAGACGCCCGCAAGAACTTGGAAAGCCTCATGGAAACCGTATGCGAGGTGATTTCCAATGAGAACCACAAAGGAAAGGCGGATCTGGGTTTCACTCAAGACCGCGTCCTTTGCGACGCTTGTCCCTTCGATTCCCGATGCGACGCCGACTGGGGACCTCGGCGGGAAACGACGAGCATCGAACCGGAGGACGGCGAAAGGGATGAAGTCAGGGAGGGCGTGAAAACGGAGGAAATCGAAAAGCCCGAAGAGCCGGAAAAGATCGAAGAGAAGGAAAAAACCGAGGAGGCGGAAAACGCCATGGGACTGCTTTTGAAGACGCTGCGAATCTTGAGGCTCCCCTCGATTTCCGAGGGCTATATCGCGGGCCCGCGCCTGATACGGCTCAGGATAAAGCCGGACTTGGAGAAGGGAGTGACCGTCAGGAAAATCATGAGCCGGGCCGACGACCTCCAGATCGCCATGAAGCTGAAGGCGCCGCCGCTGATTCGAGCGCAGGCCGGCTATTTGAGCATCGACATTCCCCGGAAAATCAGGCGGCCGCTCACCTTGCTGGAGCTTTGGGAAAAGGAGAAGGACAGCGGACAGCGGCGCTCTTCCGCAGCGTTCCCGATAGGAATGGCCATCGACGGCTCCGTGGAGTGGGCGGATCTGACCAATCCCGCCATGACCTCCATTCTCGTCGCCGGGACGGCCGGGAGCGGAAAATCGGTGTTCCTGCGCTCCGCCGTCCTGGGCATGGCCCTGAACGCCGGTCCAGACGAGATCAAGTTCACTCTCATCGACCCCAAGCGCGTCACGTTCACGGATTTCTCGGAAATCCCGCATTTGAAAGGCCCTCCAATCATGGATTTAGGCCCCGCGCTGGAGGAGCTGGAGAAGCTCGTCTATGAAATGGAGGAAAGATACGACCTCCTTTCCAACGCGGGCGCCATCGACATCTCCGAGTACAACGCCCGAAACGCCCCCTTGGAGCATCACGTGACGATCATCGACGAATACGCCGACCTCATGATCGAAAAGGATTTCAAGCAACGGGCGGAACTTCTGATCCAGCGCTTGTGCCAGAAAGGAAGGGCCGCCGGGTTCCACATCGTCCTGAGCACCCAAAGGCCCGACAGCAAAGTGGTCACGCCCCTGATCAAGGCCAATTTGCAGCTCAAGATCGCTCTGAAGGTCACGACTCTCGCCAACAGCCGAATCGTCCTGGACGAACCCGGCGCGGAAAGGCTCATGGGAAACGGCGACATGCTCGCGGGCGGCGCGGTGCCCCTCATGCGCCTCCAGGGGCCGCTGCCGACGAAGACAGAAAGGCTCATGGTCGAGGGGAAGGTGAAACGGAAGGGCAAGGAAGCGTAAGGAGACCGGGAGCATCCGCACTGAAACGGAGCGGATCAGATTCAAGGTCAATTGCAATCTGATTCCGACAAGGTCGGTTCAGTTTTTTGAATCAGGCGGGACAAATACCCCTTGTGAATTTTTCGAAAAATGAACAATATTCATCATAGTTGTCGAAGCTTCCGGCAAAGTTAAACCTTGAATTTCGAGCACAAGGGTGAAACTTATGACAAGAGTAATCGCTGAAAACAACGACGCTTGGACGTTAAAAAAAATACGTTCGTGGATTGCTCTGGAAAAGACGCTCCTGAACAAGGAGATCGGCAATGTTCAAAATAAGATAAGGGAGTTCGAAAATCGCTACGGAAAGCTTGACAGGGATTCCCTTTATGGTCGGGTTGACGACATGGATCTTGTCGAATGGGAAGGCGAAATCGAAACTGTGAACCGGCTTCGGGAAAAATGAACACGTCTCGACCAGATCGTCTTCGAGCAAGGATGACGAATGGATGACTATCTTTCAAATTCGGAAAGGCACCCTCGTGTTATTCAGATACGATAATGCGCCCGATCCTGGTGCAAGGCATTTGAAAACGTTTCCACATCGTAAACACACAAGAGTCGGAGCAATAATAGAGTCTCGCGAAATAAGTCTTTTTGAAGTTCTCGATGAAATCCAGAACCTGATTCTGAAAGATTGGGAGTTTTGAATTAAACTTCGGCAGCTTTGTTCCGTTCCGAGCCTCAAATAAGGTAATAAGGTTGTCGTCAGCAAGGAGTCTCAAGGCTACTAAGGTTGAAAAGAACGAAAATAAGGTTTTTAAAAGACCGGAAAAAAAGGCGGCGGTGCGGACCGGTCGGCGGCTCGGCTTCCTTGCCTTTCCGCGGAAAACCCGCGTCCTCCGCCGACCGATTCGACCCGCTATCTGAAAAAAACCTTATTTTCGCACTTCCAAACCTTAGTAGCACGCGGCATCCTCCCCCCCAACCTTATTACCTTGTTAAAATCTCGGAACGAAACGCAGCCGCCGACATTGCGCGTGTCGAGCGCAATATACCGCCAGCAAGGGAGTTGGTACATTTGTTTCGTTCCGCAGCCCATTGTTGGGAGTGAGCGATGAACGACAGCGACAGGGACTTGAGAGAATTCATCAAGGAAAATTCGCGCCTTTTTTGGTGGATAGACCCCGAAAAAATCGAAAACATCGAACTCCCTTTTCTCGTGGAAGCGGTCCTGAACTACGGAAACGAAAAAAGCGTAAAAAAACTTTTCGAGCTGGTCGGAATAAAAACCGTGGCCGATATTTTCGACCGACAGATTTCCGGGGGACGCACGAATTACCACCCGCGCACAATAAACTTCTTCAAACTTTATTTCGAAAGACATGCATAAAGACATCCTTTTCGAAAAACAGATCGAACTGCTGCCGTTGATCCGGCAATTCAAAAAGGAATATTACATGGCCGGCGGCACCGCCCTTGCGCTATATCTCGGGCATCGTCGTTCCATCGATTTCGATTTGTTCACGGAAAAAGACATCAAGCGAAAACGGATCAAGCAAATATTCGACAAACAAGGCGTCAAGGTCGATGAAATCCTGTACGAAGCGTACGATCAACTTCATGTTTTGGTAAACGACGTAAAATTGACGTTTTTCCAGTATCCCCATGCCATTGCGCGCGGGAGGGAATTCGAAAAAGCCATATCCATCCCTTCTTTGCCGGATCTCGCGGCCATGAAAGCCCATGCGCTGGGAGGCCGCGCCAAATGGAAGGATTACGTGGATCTTTATTTTCTCCTGAAATATTCTTTCCGGCTCGATGAAATCTCGGGCAGGGCCAAGGAAATTTTCGGCGCGTACTTCAACGAAAAATTGTTCAGGGAACAGCTGGCCTACTTTGACGACATCGACTACAGGGAGTCCATCGACTTTGTCAAAGAGCCCGTCGCCGACCGGGAAATCAAACGATTCCTGATCCAGGCGGCGACGGTCCCGTTTTAACGACGCGACGACGGAAACGCGCGGCACGGCGATCGTTCCGTCGTCCCCGCTAAAACTGGTACGATATTCCGAAGGAGCCGAACCTGTCCCCCCGCGCTCTTGCCCATCGAACTCCTTCGCCCTCCAAATCTGGGTGTACGAAAAGCGCCAATCCTCGTATTGCAGGACGATTCCCGCCTGGGCGTCCCCGGTGACGGGCTTCTTGTCGACGGATTGGCTGTCCTCGAAGGTGGAGCCGTCCAGGAAAATGTTTCGTGCTACCAGTCTGGCCTCCACGCCGGCGAAGAGATACCAGTTGAAGCCGTCGTCTCTGGCGTAGAAGCCGCTTCCGGGAAGACTGGGGCGAATTCGCGGGGGGCCGAAATCGACGGCCAGATCCGGGCTGAGCCTGCAAGTGAACCCCGCCTTGCCGAACGTGTAGACGTTTCCCAGAGCGCCGCCGAAATGGTGCATGAAGTCCCATTCCAGCCCGAACGCCCATTTTTTCGTTTCCAGCCTTCTGGTCTGTTCGTAGAACAAAACGACCCCAAGTTCGTCGTCCAGTTGGTTGTCCCACCCCTCGGGTTCGGCGAGGCCGAACCAGTCGTGCCAGGTGGTCTGGACATCCTCGGCCAGGGAGGACGGTCCCACGACGCCGACGTTCAGTTCCAGTTGGTCGAACCGGTTCGATCCCTGGTTGGCCGCGATGCCGAATCCGAGGTAGAGCCATCCGGCGTACGGACGGTCGTCCTTGATCGGTTCCGTTTCGGAAATGTCCTCGGGGGTGTAGATGTTTTGTCCCAGGGAAACGCTTGTCCGGGCTTCCAGCTTGTTTTCCTGTTCGTATAAGGCTTCGTTCCTGCCGAACCAGGGGAGCTTGTCCGCCGCGCAAGCCGGATTGTACAGGCCCCCTGCGGCGATCGAACAAAGCGTTGCGAAAACAAGGAACTTCGACCGAATATGCAAACTGAAACGAACGAGTGCGACCATTGCGTTTTTTCTTTCCGTGAATTTCGAAAGATCCGGCGCGTTTGCAGTTGCAGCTGAAGACGCAACTGCAAACGAGCCAGCTGGAATAAGAGCCTGTTTGAAGGGAAAGCTTTTTCGTCCCATGACGGGGTCGTTCCGATGTCCGGTAGCGCCGCCGTGGAAGGCGGCGCTACCGGAACACCGACATTGCCTCGTCCGTCGGGAGCGTCCGGCGAAACGGAACGGGATTCGCATGCCTGGAAAGGAACAAAACCGGGAGGAAATTTCAGCGCCGGAAAATCGGCGTTTTCATTGCCCCGGTCGGCGACTCTTAAGTTTTTCAAGCAGGCTCTAAAAACCAAACCCGGATATTACGACGAAAAAGCCCGCCCGTCGAGACTTGGGGCCTCCGCACCCTTCATTTTCCTTCGATCAACTCCAGAATGCGCCGGACGAGGCGGGCGGAGTTGGGGGGCAGGGCGGAGACGAGTGCGGCGGGGTCGCGCTCGCCGTTCCAGATACGGCGGACGGCGTCGGAGAGTTTCCATCCTTTTTTTTCCAATCCCGGCAAACCTTCTTCGATTTGGGCTTTCCGATTGTCGTCGCCTTTTCCTTTGGCGATGTCCGCTATCGCCTGCAGAAGCGGTTCGAAATGGCGCAGGACTTTTTCCATGTCGGGGCCTTTGGGCGTTTCCGGGGCCAATCCCAGTTGCGCCGCCACCGGTTCGAGGACTTCGACCAGCGCTTTGGCCTGTTCGAGGGGCATTTTTTCGACGATGGCCATGTACTTTGCCATGTCGCCCGATTTTATCGCTTCCTGCAAATCCGGCGGAAAAAGGTCCAGAAATTTTTTCATCTTCTACTCCTTATGTGTTTTGCACCGCCGTTTCTCCCTTGCCATTTTCCACACGGCGGCGACGGCCGCGTCGCCGTCGGGGTACCGGGCGGGCAGGAGGGCGAACAGTTCGCGGAATCGCACGCCGTCGATTTG
>CAZNTU010000113.1:0-17354 GCA_964575975.1 uncultured Desulfobacteraceae bacterium | reverse complement strand
GGCTGAAATTACGACGAAAGAAATCGTGGATATTGTCAGGGAAGGAAGAGAAAGGTAGACGAGAGACGATGGAAAAAGAACGACGTCGAGGATATGAAAATCCTTTAACTTGCGGATCAAACCTTGACCCATTTACGAGGCAAAATAACAATATGGGAGAAGGATTGAAAAAACGTGCATTAATAAAAATGGTTTATCGCGGAATTGTGGGGAAATTGTTCCCCTAATGTGAAATTGTGCGGGGCACGGGTTGTTTTATGATCGCGAGGCGCCCCAATCCGATGGAAAACCGTTCGGGCTTTTCCGGGATTTCTATGCGCCCGTTGAATTTTCTGCAAAACATATTGCGGGGGCTCTGGTTTTTTTAGAGGTTGTGTAATAAATCTCGTCAGTCATAAGTTTGAGCGATACTTTCGGTTGCGAACGCGCGCATTTCTCCAAGCGGCCTTCGCGGATTGCGAATTCCGAACCCCTCTCATGGCAACGGTTTCCGCTATTCTTCGCCCGTCCTTCGGGACGTGGATGCGGGCGCCTTGCGGGACGACTCTTTCCCCGACCCTTGCAAGTTTGTCTTGGGAAACGACGAAGACTCACCTGCAGGAGACAATGCCGCCAAGGGACCACGCCGACGATCGGAAAAAGCCGGGAAACATGTTGCAGCCGCTTTCGCCAAACCCCCAAAACCTGCACAGGGAGGCGACGCCCGCCGTTTCCCCCGCGCCTATGAATCCCGGCGCGATCATGCAAAAGACTATCCAGGCGCTTTTGCGGGAAAAGCAACCGCGAAACGAATAAAAAGCGTGCAAAATATAGATGAACATTGGAATCTCCTGTCCTTTGCCCGCATGTCGGGCGTTGAAAACAACGGTCCAAGAGATTCTACGTCTTCGTTTCGGGTTTGTCCTCAAAAATCCGAAAGCCGATGCAATTTTTTTGTACCTGATTTAAAAAGAGCGATTCGAGCTTGGTCAAAACTTACGACTGTCGAGTTTATTACACAACCTCTAAAAAAACCAGAGCCCCCGCAATATGTTTTGCAGAAAATTCAACGGGCGCATAGAAATCCCGGAAAAGCCCGAACGGTTTTCCATCGGATTGGGGCGCCTCGCGATCATAAAACAACCCGTGCCCCGCACAATTTCACATTAGGGGAACAATTTCCCCGCAAATCCGCGATGAACCCTTATTTCTTCCGAGGCCCTCAGAGATTCCGATAATGCATTGAACCGGAGACAAATTTCCATTGACAAAAAATTCAATCCAATCATAAAGTTCCTGTCATAATGGCAAACAAGGAATGTTTCTGTGCGACCCGATCCAGTCATGTAAAATGCTTGCAGTTTCGGAGGGGGATCTTGTCATTCATGGAGGCTCGCCGACAACTCGAAAAAGCCATGCTCGCGCTCGAGGCCCAGCGCGCCGCGTTGGGCGACACGGCGGTGGACGCCGCGCTGAGCGGTTTGCGCCGCAAGCTGGCCGAACTGGACCAAATGCCTCCGCCCTCCCCTACTCCCCCGCCCGCCACGGACGAACGCAAACTCGTCACCGTGATGTTCGCCGACATTTCCGGTTTTACGGCCATGTCCGAGAAGATGGATCCCGAAGCGGTGCGAAACACCATGAACGCCTGCTTCGAGTGCCTGGTGCCGGTGCTCGGGCGCTACGGGGGCACGGTGGACAAATTCATCGGAGACGAAATAATGGCCTTGTTCGGCGCTCCGGTCGCGCACGAGAACGACCCCGAACGCGCCGTGCGGGCGGCGCTGGAGATGAAAGCCGCCCTGAATTCCTTCAACGCCAAGCGCGGCACGGACCTGGGCATTCACTTCGGCATCAATACCGGCCTGGTGCTGGCCGGGCATGTGGGCTCGCAGGACCGCAAGGAATACTCGGTGATGGGAGACGCCGTGAACTTGGCGGCGCGTCTGGAAGACGCGTCGGCGCGGGGACAGATATTCGTGGGTCCTGATACCTACCGCTTGACCGCACCGCTGTTCGAGTTCCGCGAGTTGGAGCCGCTGACGCTCAAAGGCAAGGCCGAGCCGGTGGCGGTCTACCAAGTGCTGCGCGCCAAGGCGCGGCCGGGGCGACGCCGGGGGTTGACGGGGCACGGCCTGCATTCCCCCATAGTGGGACGCGCGCGGGAGGTGGCGGCGTTCCACGCCCGCCTGGCTCGACTCCAGCAAGGCATGGGCGGCATCGTCGGCATCGTGGGAGAGGCCGGGTTGGGCAAGTCGCGCCTATTGTCCGAAGCGAAAAGCATAGACGAGACCCGGCATCCGCATTTCGTATGGTTGGAGGGCCGCGCCCTATCCTTTGGCGGAAACATCGCCTATTGGCCCTTCCGGGAAATCCTGCGGCAGTATGCGGGCGTCGCCGACGAAGATTCTGAGGCCGAAGCCTGGGACAAGCTGGAGCGCAAAGTTGCCTGGCTGTTTCCGGAGCGCGTGTCGGACTCGCACACTCCGGCCCTCGCAGAGGTCATTCCCTATTTGGGCATTCTACTCGCGCCGACCGTGCCGGAAAAGTACCGGTCGCGCGTCGCATATTTGGATGGCGACGGGCTTGGCAAGCAGATCTTTTTTGCGTCCCGCCGGTTCTGGGAACGCTTCGCGCAAAGCCAACCGGTCGTGCTCGTGTTCGAAGATCTGCACTGGATGGACGAGTCCTCTTTTCGCCTTTTGGAACATCTGCTGCCGCTTGTGCGACAAGCGCCTCTTTTGTTCGTCGGATTGAGCCGCCCCGCGCCGCAATTTTTTGCCGCGCGCCTGCGGGAGAAAGTGCTTGCGGAGTATGCCGACGAGTACGAAGATCTTCGCCTGAGGCCGCTTTCTCCTTCGGACAGCGCGCAGTTGGCGCACAACCTGCTGGCGATCGAAAATCTTGCGCCGCACCTGCGCGAGCGGCTGGTGCGAAAAGCCGACGGCAATCCCTTTTTCCTGGAAGAAATCATCCGAATGCTGATCGAGACAGGCATGGTGGCGCGCGACGCGCGTACCGGAAAATGGCGGGCCGCGACGCAGATCGAGACGCTGGCGATTCCGGACACGATTCAGGGCGTCGTCATGGCGCGCGTGGATCGGTTGGACGAGCGGGTGAAACAGGTATTGCGGATGGCGGCGGTGATCGGACGCAACTTTTTGTACCGGGTGCTGCGGACGGTAGACGAAGCGGATCACGAACTTGATCGGCGGCTGGCCGAACTGAAGGCGCTGGAGCTGATTCGCGAAAAGTCGGCGACGCCGGAATTGGAATACTTCTTCAGGCACGCGCTGGCCCAAGAGGCCACCTATGAAAGCATCCTGCTGCAAAAGCGGCGCGAACTGCACGCGCGGGTGGGCGCGGTTCTGGAAGACCTTTTCTCCGACCGGTTGGAGGAATTCAACGGTCTGTTGGCGTACCACTACGCCAAAGCGGAAACCTGGGACAAAGCGCACGCCTATTTGATGAAAGCCGCGGACAGGGCGGGGCAAATGGCGGCGGACGCCGAAGCGCTGGAACATTACCGCCAGGCGCTGGAAGCCTATTCTCGCGCCTTTGGCGACTCCTGGGACCCTTTGCAGAGGGCGCGGGTGGAGCGCAAGATGGGCGAGGCCTTGTTCCGGCGAGGGGAGCATGTCCGGGCGCGGGACTACCTGATGCACGGATTGGCGCTCCTGGGATATTCGCTTCCGACTTCGCGACCGGGCGTGTATCTCAAGATCTTGCGCGCCGGCCTCCTGCAGGCATTGCACCGTCTGTTGCCGGGCGTGTCTTCGCTCAAGTCAGGCACGCCCTCGCCAACGCTCGAAGAATGGGAGCGATTGGCGATTCCGCTTGGTTGGATCGTGTTCGTGACCGATCCGGAACTTTTTCTCGTGTTGATACTCGACGCGTTGAACAGATGCGAAAAGTACGGTTTCGACCGGACGGTGGCGATCGCGTTCAGCTCTTTGGGATTTGGATTCGATCTCATGAGCCTCTTCTGGCTGGCCGAACGCTATCATCGCCAAGGGGTCGCCCTGGCGGAACGTTTTCGGCACCCAGGCGCCGTGGGCTTTGCATATACTTCGTTGGCATACCATCACGCGAGTCTGGGGCGGATGGATTCGGGGGCGGAGTGTTTCCGGAATGGCGCGCGGGCGTTTCGCGAAGCCGGCGACATGCGGGGATGGGGATCGGCTGCGGCTTGGACGACAAGATTGATGAATTTCGCAGGCGAATTTCTTCGGGGGTTGGAACAGGCGCGGGAGGTAGTCCGCCTGGGCACGGGAGTCGGCGACAGGCACATAGAGGGCTGGGGATTCGTCGTGCAGGGTTGGGCCGAGTTGCGCTTGGGAGACCTGGAAAATGGTTGCACCCGACTCCGCCAAGGGATAGACATTCTCGACATGGTTCCGGATTACCCCAATGCCGTAGAGGCGCGGGGCCTTTTAGGGAAAGGATTGTTGCGGCAGGGGCGAATCGAGGAAGCGCTGACGGTCCTGGAAGAAAGTCAACGGCTATGCGTGCGCCACAGAGTGAATGGCTACTATGCCGCTACGGCCTGCAACGGTCATGCGGAGGCTTGTCTTGCGGCTGCGGAGCAGTCGGGACCTGCGGAAAGAGGCGACTGGCTAAGGAAAGCCCGCCACGCCTGCCGGACGGCCTTGAAACGGGGAAAAAGCTTTCAGCCCGGCTTGCCGGAAGCCATGCGTTTGCGGGGACGCTATGCCTGGTCGCGGGGACGCAAAGCCAAGGCAGGACGATGGTGGAAACGAAGTCTTCGCGAGGCTCGGGCTGCGTGCTTGCGCTATGACGAAGGCTTGGTCCTCATGGAAATGGGCTGCCGCCTGGAAGATCGGGCCTGCCTGGAGCAAGCGGTCGATATCTTTGCCGCCATCGGCGCGGAATACGATCTATATCTTGCACGGGAAGCGCTGGCGAAAGCGAAAGGGTAACACCCAAGTCGGATTGCGCAACAAAGGCGTCGGTCGGAAATCGCGACCTGTGGTGTTTTCGAAAATTTTGTTCTCGCCCGCGACCGAACAGATTCGTCCGGAAAAAAAATTTCACTGAGGCGGATTTTCAAGGGCGAGGAAAAGGGACATGGAAAGGTGTTAAAATTTCGACAGAACGACGATATATGGGCATCGAAGGAAGTGTTGCCAACCTGGATTCGGCTTCAAGCGGAAGGCCGTTTGATTCCCAGCTTCTTCATCTTGGCCTGCAAAGTGGTGCGTTTCAATCCCAGGATTTCGGCCGCCCCGCCCTTGCCTGTCACGCGCCAGCCGGTTTTTTCAACACTCCCGCAATGCGTTCGCGCTCGGCGTCCTCTGCACGGCTTGGCCCACCTTTTCTAAATCGTCGGGATGAATTGCTCTGACGAAACTGTCGTAGCCAATTTCCTCGTCCGGGGCGATTCGAAAGATATTTCTCTGGTCTTCGGCGTGGCCCAAACTTTGCCGAAATCGTCCTCCATTCCCCGCAGGCCCGCGCCTGCGGCTTCCGTCGCCAGATCCACGCGAGCATTTTGTTCGCGCAATTCCAGTTCGGGGTCCTTGCGGGAAAGCGCGTTGACGAACATTTGCGCCAAAACGCGAAATCCGTCGACGATGTCGTCCCGCCAATTTGTTTCCTCGCGCGTCACGGCGAAAGACACCGCTCCGAATGCCGCCCCTCCGCCGACAGACAACGGAACGACAATGGTCGATTTGGTTCCGTAAGCGCGCCAAGTTTCCAAATCTTGGGCGGCCGCCGGGGGTAAGTTCCCACTTGTTCAAACAGCGCCCCGGCGTCGCGGCGTCAACTCGCAGAGATCTCGTGCTCCAGCAAATCGGCGGCTTCCTTGACGTTCATGTTTTCATGGATCAGACCGTAGACGGCTTTCAGCAAGGCGGTGGGATGCGGGCTTTGCCACACGTTCCTTCCCATCACGATGCCTTTCGCGCCGCCCTGCAACGCTCCGTGGATCATTTTCAGGGTGTCCAGGTCGGTTTCGCATTTCGGCCCGCCGGCGATCATGACGGGCACGGGGCATCCGGCGACCACCTTCTCGAAGTCGGTTTCCGTGTAGTAGGTCTTGATGAGATCCGCGCCGTGCTCCGCCCCGACCCTGGCGCCCAACGCGATGAACTTCGGGTCCTTTTTCTTGTCCTCGTTGATTTTTCCCAAACCGATCACGCCCAAAAGGGGAATGTCCCATTTGCGGCATTCGGTGGCCATCTTCGCCATTCCGACCAGCGTTTCGTGTTCGTAGTTCGATCCGACGAAAGCCGTGGTGGCCATCGCATCGACCCCTAACCGCAGGGCCTCCTTGGCGGTGGAGGTCTGTCCTTCGCGCGTCAGGTCCGGCCCCGCGATGGTGGCCCCGCCGCTTGCCCGAAGAATCACGCCGGGGTCTCCCTCCGGGTCGAAAGCGTACGTGTAGATTCCCTTGGTCATCAGCCAGCAATCGATCTTGCCGAGAGCGTCCAGGTCGGAGATGGTCTTCTTGATGTTCACGATGCCGGTCATAGCTCCCAGGGCCATGCCGTGGTCCACCGCTATGACAAGGCTCCGGCCCGTTTTCTTGTTCAATATTCTTCTCAAGCGTCTTTCTTTTCCGTTCATGGCATATCCTTTTCTTGCGAGTTTGTCTTCAATCCGTATTGTTTTTTTTCAAACCGTTAAAAAACGACGACGCCCCGGATCATCGTTTGGTTTTTCGCCCTTTCCACGGCGTCCAGGAAATTGTCGATGGAGAACCGGTCCGAAACGAGATCCTCCACTTCGATTTCCCCTTTGGCGATCAGATTCAAACACTCTTTGAAATCAGTGGGGGTGGCCGCGAAAGTTCCGGTGAGCTTGATCTCGAAATAGTGGAGCCAGCGCGGATCGACCGTGATGGTCTGGCCTGCGGGCGGTCCGCCGAAAATATTAAAGGTCCCGCCTTTGGCGGTCAGTTTCAAGTTTTCCTCGATGACCTTCGGAATGCCCAGAGAGCCGATCACCGTGTTGGCGCCTCGTCCGCCCGTGATTCTCTTGATCTCTTCCTTGTGGTCGATCTTGTCGGGATTCAGGCAGAAATCGGCGCCCATTTTCGCCGCGACCGCCAAGCGGTCGTCCAGAAGATCCACCGAAATCGCCTTTGCCCCGGCCCATTTGGCCATTTTCAGATGCATGAGGCCCATGGGGCCGGCGCCCAGGATTGCCACGAAATCCCCGGCTTCGACGTTGCACGCTTTCAAGGAGGCGTATGCGCACGAGAGGGGTTCGGTGAGAGCCGCCTTTTCATAGGAAAGATGGTCGGGAATCTTGACCACGCCGCCGATATCGACGATCTGCCTGGGAATTCCGACGTATTCGGCGAAGCCTCCGTCGATGCCGTGGGCTAGGCCGAACTCGTTTTCGCAAAGATTGTGGCGTCCCCTCTTGCAATAGTAGCAGTCGCCGCATACGGCGATGGGGTACACGGCCACCCTGTCCCCCTCCCGGAATCCGGAAACGCCTTCTCCGAGGGCGGAGACCTCGCCGACCACCTCATGGCCCAATATCGTCGGCAGGTCCTTGGGAAGCCCCTGTCCCAGCAAGGTTTTAATGTCGGTCGCGCAGATGCCCGACACTTTCGTCTTCACGACGATGTCCCCCCGCCCGGGCGAAGGGTCCTTGTACTGCTCCACGCGAATATCGTTTTTTCCGTACACGACCGCTGCTTTCAATTCTGTTTTCTCCTCGTCTTGGATTTTTCCTTGATCGTATTCATCAATGCTCTGATCTTTTCGGGATCTTTCCTTCCCGGCTTCGCCTCCACGCCCGAGCACAGGTCGATCCCGTAAGGCTCGACCGTGTCCAAGGCTTTTCCGACGTTTTCCGGGTTGATTCCGCCCGCCAGCCACACGGGGACGGGGCTTTCGATTTCCCCCATCAGTTTTTTCACCACGCTCCAGTCGGATGTCAGGCCTGTCCCGCCGAACTTCGTCTTTCCGTTCAAAACGGCCGCCGTGTCGAACAAGAGCGCGTCTACGCCGGCATCGACGTAGCTTCGCACCGTGTTTTTAAACTGGTCGACGGCGACTTTTTCGCCTGACGGAGGCAAGTGGATGGATTGCCAGACTTGAACGGACGGATACTGTCTTTTCAGTTCTTTCAGAAAAGATACGTCGGCCTGTCCCAGGAACTGAACGGCGAAAGGATTCAGCTGTTCGACGACGGTCCGCACCCGAGCCTGTTCCATGTCGAAGACAAGGGCGACGCCGGGGACGGGCGGGGCTTCGAACAGCGGCTTGGCCTCGTCAATGGAAAGGGAGCGGGGGGAAAAATCGACCTCGACCACGACCCCGAAAAAGTCGGCGCCCTCGGCGGCCGCCAGAAAGGCGTCGCCGAGGTTTGTCGTTCCGCAGATTTTGGCTTTGTAGCCCTCGCCCATGTCTATCCCTGCAACCACGTGTCGTTGATGAAAGTGCGTTCGACGCCGTTTTCCGTGACCGTGCCGCCCATGTTGTCGACTTCGGTCTCGATAATCCTGGTCTCCGAAATGCCGAGGGTTTTCAGGTACGAGAGCGCTCTATTGTAGACGTCCTCTTTCTGGGTGAGGGCGAAGATGGTGGGGCCGACCGAACTCATGCCCGCGATCTCGACTCCCATTTCGCGGAACGCGTTGATGAAGCTGTATATGGGCGCTCCGAAGCTGCCGTGCTGCTCGCATTCGGCCCGCTTGGAACCCAGGTAGGATATGTCGAAAAGGGCGTCGCCGATTCCCTTGAGATCGCCCCGGATCATGGCGGGAATCATGTTGAACAGGACGATTTGCGCCTTGGCGCCCGCCTGCATGCCGTCCAGGGTCCTGGCCCGCCTGAGGAGCAGCTCGACTTCGGACTCGGCCGATGTTTCCTTGCCTTGGAACTCGTCCTCCAGGCTTTTCACTTCGGGGATAAAGACCAGAACTTTGGTGTTCGGCAATGCCACCCGCTGGACCATCACGAGATCGTCGCTGGCGACGACCCATCCGCCGTTGATTCCCACCATGGCCCCGATGCCGGTCTCGAACGCGGGAAGCAGACACCCTTCGGTCATGGGGCTTTCCTCGCACGAATGGTATCCCATGATCCTTCGAAGCTCCCAGCCGGTAAACGGACGGCCGAGGACTTCGTTCATGCCGATGCAGATGGCGCACATGCTTCCGATGGACGATCCCAGACCGACGTGGCGCCGCTTGTGGTCCATGAGACTGATTTCGAACCCGCCTTCGTACCCGAGCAGTTTCTTGAAAATGTGCGCGAAATGCTGCACGATGAGGCCGCGCTCGCCGGAGGTCCGGATTTCGGGCTCCTCGATGGTCTTCACGGTCGCGTGGAAATACACGGCGATGCTGACCCCCACGCCGCCCCCGCCGGGTCGGTTGAGGTTGAAGCAGTTCATGTCGAGGACCGTGGGGTGAAGCCTGGCCGGGACCTTGACCTTGACCTCCCTCCCCATCTCGATCGCGCCGACCTTTCGCTTTGCGATGCCGATTTTCTCGTAAGATTGGATAAATTTTTCGTCCCCGGGCTCGAACTCTTCCAGGACCGTCGAAACCTTGTCGAAACGTCCGCCGATAATTCCGATCTCAATCTTTTGTTTTTCCAGCTTTTTCAGATCGTCCATTCGATTTCCCCCGTCTTCGGTTAAAAGAATTGGTAAAAGTGGCGTTGTTTACCATATGCCACCGGGGGGTGTCAATACGCTAAAAAACAGATTTGATGGTGTTCTCGTCGTTTTTTAGCGGACGGGAAGGCCGGAAACTTTGGTAAAGACAAGTTTACAAGCGGGCTATTTGTCGCCTTCCTCCGTCTCCGAAAAATTCCGGCCGTGCCCCTTGGCCATTTCCTCGACGGATAGATAGATGGTCCTGAACGTCTCCGGGAAAGCAGCCGGAGACACTCTTCCGGTTTCGATGAACTTCACGACGATCTCTTTCGCGGCCCTTAGAATTTGTTCGTCCAACTTGTCCATTTTGTCTGAACCCATGCTTCTTTACGCCTTTCGTTGAATTGTAATTGAAACCAAGCCTTTTTTCGCTAGCAGATATGAAGGCGCGTGTCAAGACCCCGCCTCTCGCCTCGGAAATTCTAACTTTGACCGCCTCGCTCCGCCTCGTCCGCCGTCTCGTTCCCGCGCTTCCGCCTCGTTGCCTTGCCTCGTTTGCCTCGTTCCCACGTTTCACGTGGGAATGCCTCTTGGACGCTTCGCGTCCGCGCCTTCGTTCCGACCGGTTGGTTCTCGATTCGGCTGCGGCTTGGCGGCACGCGGACGCGAAGCGTCCCGGCATGCATTCCCACGTAAAACGTGGGAACGAGCGGTGAGCGTAAAACGCGGGAACGAGCGGACGAAGCGGAAAAAAAGCCCGCCAGTCGCTTTGCCCGTCGGATGTTGCCGAAACCAAAATGGGAATGGCTGCTCTCGCCTTTTCAATCCTTTGGTTTGACAGCAGGCGCAATATTATTTATTAATTCATGCTTTGATCGCACAGGGCGGAGAAAGATTTGTTACCATGAAGTTCGGATTTCCGGGAGGGCGACGATGCTTCGAAGTGTTTTTAGGTTTTCACGCGGTTTCGCGAAAACCGCTCCATCATATCTTTTAATTGTTCTTTTGGCCGTTTTCACGGGATGTTCCACGGTTTCGACAATGAAGGAGGCGACCGTGGACGTAGCCAAGACTGCGGCGAATTTTACTGTCGAGCGCATTCCATACGTGGGCGGGCCCAAAGTCCGGTTCCAGAGAAAGGCCGCCGTCGTTCCGTTCGAGAACGACACGATGTTCAAGCAGTTTCCGCTGAACCGGACGTTCCAGGACATGATCGTCCAAAAATTATCCAAATCCTGTTCCCACTTGGTGCTGCTCCTTCCCGGTTCCCCCGAATTTCCGTCGACCATGTCGAGCATTCCTCGAAAGGACAACGGAGACATCGACAACATGGCGCTGGTCGAAAACGGAAAACAATTCGGCTTGAACGCGGCGATTGTCGGAGGCGTGCTGAATCTGAGCCTGACCCAAAAGGAGGAGGGAATCCTCTGGTTCAGGGAAACCAAGGAGAAGCTGATGATCCAATTCAGCGTCCAGGTTTTCGACACCGAAACCGGCGCGAAGATTTTCGACGACCGGTTTGTCCACGAGATCAAGGGGTTGGAGCCGGAGGAGGTGCAGGCGTTCAAAGACGGAAAGCCCGCGCTTTTCGAGATCATTAGCGATGAAATCGACGAACTCGCCGATAAAATGGCGAAAAAGACGTGCAATTCCGTGATTTCCCTCCCATGGACGGGATACGTCGTTTCCGTGGTGGAGGGCAAGGTCTACCTTTCCTTCGGCGCCGCCATCGGCGCGAAAACGGGCGATATCCTCGACGTCTACGAAAGCGGGGAAACGGTCGAAAACTTCTACAAGCAGAAATTTGTCCGGCCCGGCAAGAAGATCGGCCAAATCGAGCTGGTTCAGGTGGACGAAAACCTTTCCGTGGGAAAAGTCGTTTCCGGCGAAAACGTCAAGGCCGGAAGCACGGTCAAGCTTCCGCAATAGCGTTTTTTCCGTCCAGAGCGGCTCGCACTTCCGTTTCATAGACGCTAAGTTTTTCCAGAGCCTCGGCCTCGGTGGACAACAGCTTGATGGATTCGCGGAACTTCGCGCTGTGGGGAAATCCCTTGACGAACCAAGCGAGCCTGCTTCGCATAAAGCGCATTCCGTATTTTTCCCCGATGTATTCGACCGAGTCCTTCAGGTATTTGCGGATAATCGCGAAACGCCGATCCAGATCGATCTCGGGGGGCGTCGTGCCGTTCAGCGCCGCCGCGATTTGGGTGAAAACGAACGGATCGCCGATGGCGGCTCTTCCGACCATCACGGCGTCGCATCCGGTTTGCTCGATCATTTCGACGGCGTCGCGCCATGTCAGGATGTCGCCGTTTCCTACGACGGGTATGGAGACGGTTTCTTTCAGCCTTTTTACCAGGGACCGGTCGGCTTTTCCGCCGAAACCCTGCTTGGCGGTGCGCGGGTGAGCCGCGATCGCGTCCACGCCGCAAGACTCCGCAATCCTGGCGATTTCAAGCGCCTGTTCTCCCGACGCGTCCCAACCGGACCGAATCTTGATCGTCAACGGCGCGCGAATGTTTTCTTTGACCGCCTTCAGAATCGATTCGGCAAGTCGGGGGGTGTTCATCAGCGCCGCCCCGGCGCCCGTCTTCACGACCTTTCTGACCGAACACCCGAAATTGATGTCCACGATGTCCGCGCCGGCCGATTCTACAATGCGGGCCGCCTCCGCCATTACGGCAGGGTCCGCTCCGAATATTTGAACCGACAGGGGCTTTTCGTCCTCGTGGCTGCGGAGCATTTTCAGGGTTTTTCCGTTCGATCGGACGAGCCCGTTCGCGCTTATCATTTCCGAACACACTAGGGACGCGCCTGCGGATTTCGCCAGGAGCCTGTGCGGAAGGTTCGTTATTCCTGCCAATGGAGCCAGTATCGCCCCTCGAGGTATTTCCACCGATCCGATTTTCATTTGGAATGTTCGCCTTTCCTTTCGAAATTCGCGTCGTTTGCCGGGTTCGCGTAGCAGAACAGGCAATTGTGATGGCACGGTTGAAGATGATACGTTCCGATATCGGTCGAAACGCCGCATCCGCATCCGTGCTTGACCCGTTGGCCCGAATCCTTTTGCAGGGACAGGTCCGGCCCGTACAATTCGGCCAACAGCCGGTTGGGCACGCACGAACTCGGTTCGATGCCCGAGCCCGGCGGCGCGGTATCCAAAAGCGATTTTTCGCAGCACGCGCGCAATCGCATGTTTCTTTTTTTCAATTCGCCTTCCATTTCAAGCAAGATTTTCATCTTTTCTTCGGGCGGCAAATCCACGAACGAAAAGCCGGGGATGGTCGCCGCCCTTTTTTTCACCTTCGCGTACAAATCCAGAAAGCTCGTGATGCAAACACCGACGCCCGATTCCGAGGCCGCGTCCGCGATTTTCGAAAAGTCTCGCCGATTATGGCGGATTTCGCCGTCGGCCCTCCGGTAGTAGCATATGGGATCGAACCTCCAGAAGACCGCTTTCGGCCCCGCGTAGCCGCACAGAGTCTTCATTTGCTCCAATCTTCGGTCGAGGGGAGGCAAGTTCGGCTCCAAAAGGGGATCTTCGGAATTGACCGTGAAATTGAAAAACAGGTTGTAGCCCATCTTCTGCAAAGCCTCGGCGTATCTTCCGGCTATGAACCTCCCGTAGTTCTTGGACCAGAAAACAATGGTATGGACACGGTAGGGGGAAAATTCCACGATGGATTCCTTCCGGTTGAAAGGATTGACCACCCGGAAAAATCCGCGCATGGCGCATTCCATGAACTCGTCCATGTAGAACGCGGGGATGTCCGTTCTGCGGGATGCCGAAACCACGATTCTTTTCGGCTTTTCGAATTCGAGAGCTTCTTTCACGGGCCTGACGGTTCGACTTTGGAACTAAAACTTGCGGTCCTTTTTCATGTCGGCCAGCGAAATGACCTTCGACGTTTTCGGGCCGGCGCTTTTTTCGGCGTCGGATTTTTCCGGTCCCGGATTTTGGGGGGAATTTTCGACGACGGTCAACGTCGTTTCGGGAACCACGACTTTCTCGAGACGCATCCTTTTGCCGCCCATGGTGTATTCCGCGCCGTCGATATAGGAGTCTCTCAAAATCCACGTGACAACGGCGGGCGGAATTTGCAGCACCAGCAGTTTTATTCGATACCATCCCGGCTTGACGTCCGGTTCGATGTCCTCCACCCTGGCGAAAGCCAAGGGATTGTCCTCCATGTAGATCAACAACAGGTCGTTTACAGTCGTCATCGATTTTTTCATTCTTGGCACCTCGAATCGCATTTTTTAGCCGTTAGCTGTTAGCCGTTAGCTGTTAGCCGTTAGCTGTTAGGCCTTGTCTTAAGATACCAGCGCCAGCGTGTCGGCTTTAGGAGATCGTTTGTTTTCCAGCCTGAAACCTAACGGCTAAAAGCTAACAGCCAACCGCAAGATTTTCACGGGCCGCGGCATGTCAACAGGATTTTTCGAGAACCTTTTTGTTCGTTTTGTTTCGCGCAACCGCGACCATGAATCCTATAACAATGCCATCTAAAATCGGCCTTCCGCCGAGCGAATGAATATAACGAAATTCCGCGTTTTACAACAATTTTCAGCGAGGCTCGATCCGTAGAATGTCGCGGACATCACGCTACTCCAAGATATCCCGGAGCATGCGAAAAAAGGCGGGAACCGACTCTATGGTACCGTGGGAACCGAGAAGACCGTTGCGCGATTCGTCAATAAATGCCGATAACCTTCTGCATAGGCGACCGATGTTTTATTACCGTGAAATGTCGAACCCCTCCCGCTGTCGTCCGACCCTAAAAGGCATCGGAAAGAACTGCACGCGCAAATGAAATTCAGGGCGAGCAAGAGCAAACGGAAACTATGGAAATATGGAAACGAAAAACACGTTTCCAACGACGAATTGATCGCCGTCGGACAATTGAGCGAATATCTGCAATCCCTCGAGGCCCAAGGAAAGCCCGTCGCGAGCGAAACGGAAATGAGAAGAATCGCCTGATCCGGCTCGACACGAGCGATTGGTCTTGTGAAACATGAAACGGATGGCTTTTTTATGCGCTACGCAACGGACCTGAAAAAGCCCCCTTCGAGCCATTGTCCTCCCCTTGCCGGCGACAACAATAGAGCAAGGGCAAGCCTTCGTTCGACCCGTTTCGACATCGTCCCCTCCGGTCTCGAAACTCTCCGATCCGACCGCAAAGAAAACCTCGCCGACCGGCTTTTCGAAATCACTCACACACGCGTCCCCGAGAACAGGGAACGACTTTTCGATTCGTCCATACCCTGGCGGAAAAATTCGTCGATTTCTTCCGAAGCATTCGAGACAAAAAACGAATATCCGCGCGCATTCGAAAAACGAGAAAAAGACGGGTACGAAAAGTCAGGAAACAGTTTCCCGAGCTCCGAACATAGTGGAACCCTCCGGAATTCCGACCGGCCAGCCCATAGCCACAAGACCGAGACCGGAAAAACCCGATCGAGCAAAATGCCGCACAGAGCCGACCGAGACGAAGCCATGAAATACCTCGGGAACGACAAAGGAGAAAACCGAACGGCATCCGCCTTCAAAAACCGGCAAAGCCGACTTCGAAATTGCCTGCGTCCGCGCCGGAGGAACTCGACAAAACGGCATCCACATGCGGATGCGGGTCCGCCCGATAATAAAAAGTTCAAAATATGAAAGAAGGTCCGTATCGGTTTGCAAGTCAAAAGCCGAATCGGGCAATATGAGTGCAAAAGTACCTGATAATTCCCGATTTTCTTTGTTATCAGTGCAAAACGACCATTTTTTCCAAAATTAGAGCAATTTGCCCACAATGCACCCGATTTCGATAATATATGGGCAAATCGCCCTGACAATCAATGGTTGGCCGACTAAGCGGCGAAATTCGTAGAAATGCGGTTTGACGCCGTATATAGGGAGGTGTATGATGTGTAACATTGTCCACATCTTTATAGGGAGGTGTTTTTATGAGAACGATTCAAATGACTCTTGACGACGACCTTGTCAAGGCGGTTGACCGTGTTTCAAAGGAACTTAACACGAATCGGTCGGCTTTCGCGAGAAAGGCCCTAAGAGAGGCTATAGCACGATATAACATTGAAAAAATGGAGCGCAGCCACAAAAAAGGATACGAGCGGGACCCCGTCGCCACTGACGAATTTTCGATTTGGGAACCCGAGCAAGCTTGGGGTGACGAATGAGACACGGGGAAATTCGTTGGTACAAGTTTACCCGGCCGGACAAAAAACGGCCGGTACTGATTCTCACCCGCAATTCGGTTTTGGAATATCTCGGCGAGGTAACGGTCGCCCCTATTACAGGAACGGTCCGAAATATTCCTTCCGAAGTTTTTCTTTCGAGCGAAGACGGTATGTCAAAAGACTGTGCTATAAACTGCGACCATTTGCAAACCGTTTCGAAGGGAAAAATTGGTTCTTTGATTACGACCCTGTCTTCGGCGAAAATGGTTAGCGTCGGCAAGGCCATACACTTTGCTCTTGACATTTGAGACGGAAAAGGCCAACCCCTCGGTCGAGCCGGAACGGTCTTTCTCCGCTGCCGCTCCGCAAGCCCGTCCGCTCACCTTTACGTTGGCCGCCTCGGAAAAGAATCCGCTCGAAAAAAGGATCATATGAGAGCGCAGGTTTAATTTATCATGATAATTGAGTAGGTCAGGAGACCCTTTACAGGTTAGGGGATAAAGCACTATTGTTTACCCTGGTCGTATTAAACTGTATATGACTTAAACATTATTGGAGAATTATCATGCGCTTAAGCATTCCATTGGAACAAATGAGCGTCGAGGACAAGCTACGGGCAATGGAAGAAATTTGGGCCGACCTTGCCGGCACACCGGAGAATATACCATCCCCATCCTGGCATGCGGATGTATTGTGCGCCCGAGAAAAGCGCATCGCCGAAGGGACATCTCGTTTTCTGGATTTAGCCGAGGCTAAGAAAGCTGTGAGGGAACAACTCAAACGAGGGTTCAAGTCCTGGATGAGGCAACTGCCGACTTAGCAGACGGGTTTCGTTTCTACGAACGACAGGCCGACGGTCTTGGCGACTATTTCCTTGATTCCCTGTGGTCTGATATTCAATCATTGCGACTTTATGGTGGCGTCCATGCTTTCCACCACGGCTATCATCGTCTCGTTTCCAAGCGGTTTCCTTATGCAGTGTACTACCGCGTCGAGGGTAGTGTTGCACGCGTCCGAGCCGTACTAGACTGCCGCAGAGATCCAAAATGGATATCGGAACGGCTCGAACTGTAAAAGCTTATGTTTAAGGAACCGTCAGCGGTTCCTTTGCCGATTCTCCGGCAGCGCTTCGCTTCCAATTCCCGGGATGGAGGAGGGAGTCAATCCAGGACACCGGGCACAACGATATTGTCACGTCTTGTTCGCTCCCGACGGTGGCTCCCTCCATATCGGTTAGCTGCTTTGCGTTCCCGAGGAATTCCTCGACGACCGGATCGCGCTGGTTTTTGCAAAGGCTTCCCTTCGGCGTCAGCTTGGGTTCCGCGCAAGGGACCCCGACGTTCAGTTTGACGGAAAAACGATGCAAATCGCCCTGAGATTCGTACCGAAAACGTGGTCGAAGAGCGCCTGCGCGTCGTGAATCCATTTGCAAAATTTGGTATGGTGCTTCATCGTGTCGTCGATTATGAAATACCCCCCGGAAACCTTTTTATTCATGGAGCAGCTGGCTTCCCGTTTCGAAAAGAAGGAAATTTCGCCGGGCGACGCGCTATACGAGTTTCACAGAAAAAGCGGCCTTTCCCTTTCCATCCTGGACGACCGGGTCC
>CAZNTU010000112.1:0-17426 GCA_964575975.1 uncultured Desulfobacteraceae bacterium | reverse complement strand
TACCAGGGGATGCCCCCGCAAATGCCCGTTTTGCATCGTGCCGGTCAAGGAGGGCCGGCCTCGCCAGGTTTCGGACATCGACGGCCTCCTGCAGGGAAAGAGAGACAAGCTGATCCTGCTCGACGACAACATCCTCGCGCATCCCGAAGCCGACTCCCTCCTGGAGGAAATGGCGCGCCGCAACCTTCGGGTGAACTTCACCCAGACGCTGGACCTTCGCCTGATCGACAAGGAGAAGGCGGGGCTCCTGAGGCGAATCCGGTGCGAGAACACCAAGTTCACTCGGACGAACTACTATTTCAGTCTCAACGACGACAAACGCCTCGCCCTCATGGCCGAAAAGTACGGATTGTTCGGTTTCAGATACACGGACAACGTCGAGTTCGTATGCATGTATGGATTCGATACGACGCTGGCCCAGGACGTCCGCCGCTTCGCATTTCTAAGGACTCTTCCGGGCGCGTACGTTTTCGTGCAGAAATACCGGCCGATTCCTGGAGGTCCGCCGCCGTCCATGGAGAACTTTTTCGGTGACGACGCGGACGAACTCCTCGACGCACTGGTCAAAATCCTTTTCGCCCAGAACATGAAAAGCATGGAGACATACTACCGCTGGGTCGGACGGCTTTACGCCGAAAAGTTCGGCAAACTGCACGCGAACCTGACGGAGGCGCTGTTCAGGTACAACTTTCGCCACATGAAAGCAGAGTACATTGCATCGCTGGCTGGAACCCGAAAGGGGTCTCTCGGTCGAAAGGGAAAAAACAAGGGTCGAAAGACATGAAACAACCCGGGAAAGATGCGCCGATTCCGCGACGCGGGAAGAGCTGGAAAAGCTTGCCAATATAGTTCTTTCGATTTCCTTCATTCGTGGTCGAAAACGTACCCAACGGATCGGACGCTTTTAAAAAAGACCGGGCTTTTGGGGTCCTTTTCGAAATATTTCCGGAACCTCACGATGAAATTGTCCACGGTTCGGGTGCTGGTGTTTCGGTCGTAGCCCCACGCGCTTTCCAGGATCTCGCCCCTCGAGAGAGGTTTACCCCGGTTGACGACGAACAGTTTCAACAGCCTAAGCTCGAGATCCGTCAAATGGACCTCGCCCAGACCGCACGTCGCGGCAAGGGATTCGAACCGGATTTCGTTTTCGCCGAACCGATAGGTCCCGTCGGAAAGCTCCTCGATTTCCTCGATCTTGTCCGCCGACGACCACGAGCCTCTCAATAGAAGGCGCTCTACACGGAGAAGAAACTCCTCAAGGTCGAAAGGCTTGGTCATGTAGTCGTCCACGCCGCAAACCAGCCCTTGCACCTTGTCTTCCGAAGCGTTTTTGGCCGAAAGGATCAGGATCGGCAATCTTTCGTCCTTTTCCCTGATTCTTTTCAAGACCGCGAATCCGTCCACGACCGGGAGCATGATGTCCAGGACGATCAAATCGGGCTCGAAAACCCTCCATTTTTCGAGTCCCGCCAACCCGTCTTCGGCCGTATCGACGTCGTAGCCTTGGAGCGTGAGGTTCAACTTGAGGCCTTCCGCAATATGCAGTTCGTCCTCGATGACTAAAATGCGTTTCCTTTGGGATGCGGTCATTGTTTCACCTTTTATGTTCGTGGAAGAACAAGCGTGAAAACCGAACCCTTGCCGGGTCCCGGACTTTCCGCCACGATCTTGCCGTTGTGGATGCGGGCGACCTGCTGCGCAAAATAGAGCCCCAGCCCGCTTCCTTTGGCGGTCATGTCGTCGGAGTTTCCCGCCTGGTAGAATTTCTTGAAAATTTTCTTCAATTCGCCCCGCTCCATTCCGATTCCATTGTCTTCGACCCGGAGGGCAAGTTTTTTCGGCGTCTTTTCGAAGGACAATTTTACCGTCGGCGTTTCCGCCCGATTGTAAGTGACGGCGTTTTTCAGCAGGTTCATCAGCATCATTTCGAAAAGGGATTCGTTCATTCGATACGGCAGCGACAAATCTTTCTCGGCCTCCATTTCGATTTCGCAACCCGGAAAAAGATACTTGTTGGAGCGCAGGAATCTGTCGACGGTCGAAACGATGTCCGAAAGCCTGAACTCGCCGCCGTAGCTTTTGCTTTCCAGCTTGGCGATGTTAAGAATGCGGTTGATGTTCTCCGAAAGCCTTTCGGAGTCCAAGAGCATGTATCCCAAATATTTCTTCTGTTGGTCTCGGGGCAGGTCGTGCTTCAGGAACGTTTCAAGGTACAGCTTTAGCGATGTGACGGGCGTCTTGAGTTCGTGTGTGAAATTGTTGATGAAATTCTGTTGAAGCCTGTAAAGCTGGAGCGTTTTCTGGTTGTACGCGAAAATAATGAATATCCCTAGCAGGATCAATCCGACGAGAATGGAGAGAACCAAGATCACGACCCAAGTCTCGTAGGCGAGAACCTTTCCGGCGTCTATATTGAATTTTTCCACCAAGTTCCGTAAACCGGCACTGGCCTCCATGTACCAATATATATAAAGGAACAGGGAAAGCGCCAGCGCCAGTATGGAAGAGACGAAAACGAAAACGGGGTGGAAATACCAATGGTATCGGTTCATTCGTTTACCGAAAAGCGCGACTTGCGCGGTTGTCAATCAGAGCCCGATCGCCCCCGACCATTGTCGGCCGACCCGGAGCAATGCGAAAAACATAACAGAATCCTCGAATCCGATCAACTCCGGCGAATTTCACGGAACATTTTTTTCTTCCTTTCCGCATTCAAGAACGATAACATCCCGCGAAAATCCCCTTCGCGGATATTTTCTATCCGGAACACCGAACTATGCACAAGAAAGGAAAAAATGAGAGACCGCTATTCCAGCTTTCAAGAGCTTGCCGCAAACGAAACCCAGGGCGTCGACTACGAAATCGAGTGCGCGCGGAACGGCTCGGGTATTTTGGTCATGGCCCCCCACGGCGGAAAAATCGAATTTTTCACGAGCGAACTGGCAGCCGAAATCGCAAAAAACGATCTTTCCTTCTACGCTTTTAAAGGCGTAAAGAAAAGCGGCAACCGGTTCTTGCACATCACCAGTCACCGTTTCGACGAACCATCGGCGCTGAATATCGTCTCGAACGCGGACGCCGTAATAGCCGTCCACGGGGCCAAAAGCAACCATGAAGCGTTCGTCATGGTCGGCGGTCTGGACGACGTTCTCGTCGAAAAGATCGAAAGCGGGCTTGTAAAGGCCGGGTTCGACGCGAGAAATCCAGACGAGGGAATGGGTGCGGTCCATCCGGACAACATCTGCAACAGGGGAAAAAGACGAAAAGGCGTCCAGTTGGAGCTTAGCCGGAAACTGCGGCAATGCTTGAAGGAAAACGCCATCGAACGAGGCCGGTTCGTCGATGCGGTCAGAAACGCGGCAATTCCTTGACTTTCGTACCTGCGTCATGCGTCTCAAGCGGCTGGCATATTTCGAAAGGTTTCAATCCGAGTTCGCGTCGATAATCCGGCCCGAGATTTAAGCGCCGATTCTTCTGTTCGGAGTCGGACTCAAGGTATGCTGCCAACCTGCCGGTCGATAGAATTGTCTGTCATGAAAAGCGGTTTGTGCCAAATTTTCAATAGTCAACAAACCAACCCGGAAACGGGTATGCACCCGGCTTACGCGTTCGGGGTTTCCGGAACCTTTTCTAAAATTTTTTCCAAACTTGAAAAAAAGGGACAATAACGAATTCCATCGGTCAAAAAGGGAATGGCTCTCGAATGTCGCTTTTTTCGTAAAATCACATAGCTTCCAGCAAGAGGCTTTTTTTCGACTTTCGCGGATGGTTGTCCTTTACCGGAAGGTCGCTTCGGTGGTCCGGTAGCGCCGCCTTCCACGGCGGCGAGGGCGTCCGGTCCGCCTGAAACGACGCTTGGCATCTTGACATATGACGACTGCGATCATACGATCAAACAAAAAAACGATCACGGAGGCAAACATGCGAACGACCCTCGATTTGGACGAAGCCACATTAAACGATCTGATGCGTTTTACCGACGCGAAAACGAAAACGGAGGCCGTGAACCGTGCCGTAGCCGAATGGGTGAGACTCAAGAGAATCGAACTTTTTCGATCAAGGCGCGGAGAAATAGAATGGGAGGGAGATCTGGACGAGATGCGCGCATTGGAGATAAAAGAAAGCGAAAATACCCATGAATGACGCGCTTGTGGATACATCCGTCTGGATCGATTATTTCCGGCATAAAAAAAGCGCCATAGGCGACGTTTTCGATATTCTTCTTGCAAACGACCGCGTTTTGACTTGCGGGATTGTCGAGATGGAAATTTTTCACGGGCTAAGGACAAACGAAACATTTCAAATTCAGGCGGTTTTTGGATCGATTCGATATATCGATATGCGACGCGAGGATTTCATAGCCGCAGGAAAACTTTGGCAAAGCCTCAGAAAAAAAGGAAAGACGATTCCATCTACAGATTGCCTTATCGCTCAAATATGCATAGGCCGAAACCTGCCTCTTCTTGCTTTAGACTCTCATTTCGACGGAATAGAGGGTTTGAAACACCTCGATTTGCATGAACACGGATAGAAAAGAATGAAAGGATGCGGCCCTCGGCGGATATTCGGGAAAATGCATTATAACGGCACAATCACGGGGAATTTGTCCGGTTCCTTTTTCGGTTCTTTCTTTTACATGCCATTCTCCTAACCTCTGTCCCCTCAACTTTGCGCCTTGACTTTTGCGTTTGGTTTGTGTTAGCAATCAAAACACATACCGAGCCGACAACCATTTACTCGGAACGTCGCAAAGTCAGCCATCGGGCTTTCAATAAAAATCCGTTGCGGAAAGAATCGACGCGTCCGACAGAGCACGATTTTTCGAGGGTCTCCCCCCGGAAATGCAGTAAGACTATCAAAGGTTTCTTTAACCATCAACTGCAAAAGAAAGGAGGAATGAGATGACCGAAAGTGTGTACAAGATTATCGAAGTGGTCGGTACCAGTCCCACCTCGTGGGAAGAAGCGGCGGCGAAAGCGGTCGAAGCCGCGGGCAAATCGTTGAGGGACCTTAGAGTCGCGGAGGTCACCAAGCTCGACATGAAGGTCGAGGATGGCAAGGTCAAGGCTTACAGGGCGCGCGTAAACATCTCGTTCAAACTGGAAGGCTGATTGGTCCGCGCTTGTTTGATTCGATTTTTGCAACCAAACCATTTTCCATGCCCAAACAGCCGGCATGAATTTCGGCAGTGCGATATTCAAAAGAAGGCAGGGCTTCATACGGCCCTGCCTTCTTGTTTGGCGCGAACGGCAACACATGATCGAGCAATGCGCATCAACCCATCGATTACTCTGCTGACGGGCGTTCTGGCCGTGTCCACCGGAGCGGTGTTCGCTCGGGCGGCCGACGCTCCCGCGTTGACCGTCGCGGCCTACAGGGGGGGCTTGGCGTCGCTGGTCCTGGTTCCGGCGGCGATTTGGACCGCGAGGGACGAACTTTCGGGCCTGTCCGCGAAAGATCTTCTGACCGCCATGCTCTCGTGCCTTTTCCTG
The DNA here is from genome assembly GCA_964575975.1 of uncultured Desulfobacteraceae bacterium. Lineage (GTDB taxonomy): Bacteria > Desulfobacterota > Desulfobacteria > Desulfobacterales > SKZT01. The sequence goes on along the minus strand of CAZNTU010000112.1, from coordinate 11,934 downwards.
GCCCTTCTTGGAAGCGTGTGCGCGGCTTTCTATCTTTTGCTCGGGCGAAATCTCCGGAAAAAGCTTTCCCTGATCTCGTACATCACCGTCTGCTACGCGAGCGCGGGCGTTATTCTATGGGCATTGGTTTTAGGCCTCGGATTGCAATTCAGGGGCTTTTCCGGCCGGACCGTCGCAGCGTTCTAGGCGATGGCCCTGATAACCCAACTGGTGGGTCACACCAGCTACAACTACGCTCTGAGGTGGTTTTCCGCGAGCGCCATCGCGGTGAGCCTGCTCGGAGAACCCATCGTTGCGGCCGTTTTGGCCTGGGCGATCTTCGGCGAAAGAGTCGGACCTGCGGACGCGGTCGGAGGGGGGCTGATTCTGCCGGCGATCTATCTGGTAGCCTCCGGCGAAAAAAAGCTCCGCTTAGACCCAGGGCCCGGCCGCTCGCAACGAAGCATGAGGTCTCAATGAAAGCCGCCAGGGCATCGGGGCGCCGCGCCGCCGTGGAAGGCGGCGCTACCGTAGATTCGAGCAATTGTTTGTGTCGGGGACAGGTCGGACCAGTAGGACGGGTCGGACGTTTGGAGGACGAACGATCTTCGACATTTGCGCAGACTTTGGTATAAATAGAAAAAGCCAAGGAGGAAACCTATGGAATACAAATATATCACATTCGTTGTGGAAGAGGACGTCGCATGGATAACCTTCAACCGTCCGAAGTCGCTGAACGCTTTAAGCGACGCCCTTTTCGACGAGTTTTCCGAGGCACTGGACCGAATTGTCGAAAACGAGGCCGTGCGCGTCCTGATCCTGACGGGAGCGGGGGAAAAGGCTTTCGTGGCGGGAGCGGACATCGGGGAGATCGCCGCGTGCAACCCGCTGAGCGCCAAGTTGTTCGCCGAGAAGGGCCAGAGGGCGATCGGCAGGCTGCAGAGTCTTCCGATTCCGGTGATCGCGGCCGTCAACGGATACGCTCTGGGCGGCGGGGCCGAAATCGTGCTCGCGTGCGATTTCGCCTATGCCTCGGAAACCGCCATGCTGGGCCTTCCCGAAATAACCCTCGGGGTCATCCCCGGGTTCGGCGGCACTCAGCGCCTTCCCCGGCTAGTGGGCGCCGCCAGGGCCAAGGAGATGATTTTAACGGGAGAAATGATTTCGGCGGCAGACGCGATGAAGTTCGGCATGATCAACAAGGTCTGCCGGCCCGAAGTCCTTTGGGACGAGGCCCTCGAAACCGCGAAGAAAATAGCGGCAAAAGGCAAAGTTTCCGTGCGCGCGGCAAAGGAGACGATCAATTGCGGCCTGAACGCGGACTTGGAAACCGGTTTGCGCCTGGAGGCCGACGCGTTCGCTGTCTGCATCGCAAGCGAGGACGCCGCCGAAGGTACCTCGGCATTCCTCGAAAAGCGCAAACCCGCATTCAAGGGCGGGTTGAAGGGTTGAATATTTTTTCTTGACAGCCTATACGATGTCCGTTATAAATCCCGGTCACGGTTTGTCAAGCATTTATTTTCATTGACGATTTTCGACCGTGTCGCATCCCAAGCAAGGGACAGGAAACGCAAGGAACAGAAAAAAATGAAGGTTCGGATTTTCGTTTTTTGCCTTGGCGGCTTTTTCGGGGACCTCTCCTTTAGAAGGTCTACCCATGGGCGGGCAAGGTAATCAAAAGCTGAATCGATAATTGAAAACAGCGACCGTGGGTAGACGATAACCCGGAACGAACCTGCGGTGTCGATGAAAAGGGCTGTGGGTTTGAATACCTTCAGCCCTTTTCGATTTTTCAGCCTATCGGTTTGCAAGGCTAACAGTTTGAAAGGAGAATGAAACCAGATGATCTTCGACATGGAATTCGAAACGCTGCCGCGCGAGGCTCTCGCAGCCATACAACTGAGACGGCTCAAGGCCACCGTCGAGCGCGCGTACGCCACAGTTCCGTTCTACAGGCAAAAATACCAGGAAGCAGGCGTGAAGCCCTCGGACATTAATACTTTGGAGGACATTCAAAAGCTTCCCTTCACCACCAAGCAGGATCTCAGGGACAACTACCCGTTCGGCATGTTCGCTGTTCCCATGGACCAAGTGGTTCGCATTCACGCCTCCTCCGGTACCACGGGAAAACCCACTGTCGTGGGATACACCGCCAGGGACATCTCCACTTGGGCGTGCCTCATGGCCCGCGCGCTGGCGGCTGGCGGGGGCGCGAGAGGCGACATCATCCACAATGCCTACGGCTACGGCCTCTTCACGGGAGGCCTGGGAGTCCATTATGGCGCGGAAAGACTGGGCGCTTCCGTGATTCCCGTCTCCGGCGGCAACACCAAGCGCCAGATCGTGATCATGAAGGACTTCAAGCCCACCATTATGACCGCGACTCCCTCCTACACGCTCCATCTGACCGAGGTCGCGGAGGAACTCGGCGTCGATTTCCGCGATTTGAGCTTCAAGTTCGGCATATTCGGCGCCGAGCCGTGGTCGGAAAAGATGCGGGGCGAGATCGAGAAGAAGACCGGCATGACCGCCGTCGATATCTATGGCCTCAGCGAGGTCATGGGTCCCGGCGTGGCCATCGAATGCCACGAGGCCAAAAAGGGACTCCATATTTTCGAGGACCACTTCATCCCCGAAATCATCAGTCCGGATACCGGCCAGGCGCTCCCATACGGAGAAACCGGCGAACTGGTCTTCACCACCATCACCAAGGAAGCCTTCCCCGTCATCCGCTACAGAACCCGCGACATCACCTCCTTGAATCCGGAACCCTGCATATGCGGACGAAACATGGTGCGCATGAACCGCGTCAGCGGAAGAACCGACGACATGCTGATCATCAGGGGCGTAAACGTGTTCCCGTCCCAGATCGAAAGCGTTCTCATGGAAATGGAGGAAGTCGAACCCCACTACCAGTTGATCGTCGATCGCGTGGGCAATCTGGACACCCTCACGATCAACGTGGAACTTGGAGAAAAGGCTTTCTCCGACGAGGTCAGGGTGCTCCAAGGCATCGAGAGCAAGATTTCCAAGAACATCAAGGACTACTTGGGCGTGTCCGCCAAGGTGAAGCTGGTGGAATCCAAGGCCATCGCCCGAAGCGAAGGCAAGGCCGTGCGAGTGATCGACAAGCGAAAGATATAACGCAAAACGCGAAACGCGAAAAAATCAAGGAGGCAAGCATGCGAGCGGAACAAATATCCGTTTTTCTGGAAAACAGGGCCGGACGTCTCGCCGAGGTCTCGGCCATTCTGGCGGAGGCGGACGTCAACATCCGGGCTCTTTCCCTGGCCGACACCTCCGATTTCGGGGTGCTTCGACTGATCGTCGACGACAACGAAAAGGCCAAGGAAGCTCTTAAAAAAGGGGGATTCACCGTCGGAAAGACCAACGTGGTCGCCGTGGAGGTGGAGGACCGTCCGGGCGGACTCCATAAAATCCTCAACCTTTTGTTTCAATCGAACATCAACGTGGAATACATGTACGCGTTCGTTCAACAGAGCGGGAGCAACGCCGTAATGATTTTCCGTTTCGACAAAACGGACAAGGCGTTGAGCGTTCTTTCCGAAAACGGCATCAAAGTGATCGACGGCAATCGGCTTTACACGATGTAATTGTTCTATGCAATTGTTCTTTTAACCCAGACTCGAAAAGGAGGAACAACCATGATGCGAAAGATGCTTTCAAGAAAAAGAACCCTGGCGGCAACCTTGGTTTTTGTCGGGGCGCTACTGTTTTCCTGTCCGGCCTTCGGGGCGGACACCTACAAAATCGGAGGGCTTTTTTCCGTGACGGGACCGGCCTCCTTTTTGGGCGACCCGGAAAAAAGAAGCATGGAGATGGCCATCGAGCAAATCAACGCGGCGGGCGGAATCGACGGCAAGATGCTCGAGGGCGTCATCTACGACACCGAGGGCGACCCCACCCGCGCCCTGACCAACGTCAACAAGCTGATCAACAAGGACAACGTCATCGCGATCGTCGGCCCCAGCAACACCCCGACCTCGCTCGCCGTCGTCAACCCCGTCGAGGGCGCCCAGGTTCCCATGATCAGTTGCGCCGCCGGCGTCGCCATTACGACCCCCGTGAAAAAGTGGGTCTTCAAGACCGCGCAGAGCGACGTGCTGGCGGTGGCGACGGTTTATCAGCACATGAAGGACAACGGAATCAAGAAGATCGGCATTCTTACCGTCGCCAATGCTTTCGGGGAAAGCGGGAAAGTTCAGCTCCAGGAACAGGCCGCCTCTTTTGGCATAGAGATCGCCCAAGCCGAAAGTTTCGGCGCCCAGGACACGGACATGACAGCCCAGCTCACCAAAATCCGCAAAGCCGAGCCCGAGGCCATCGTATGCTGGGGCACCAACCCCGGCCCGGCTGTGGTGGCTAAAAACGTGAAACAGCTCGACATCAAAATTCCCCTGTACCAGAGCCATGGCGTGGCAAGTCCCAAATTCGTCGAACTGGCGGGCGACGCGGCCGATGGGATTCTTCTTCCCACCGGAAAAATCCTCGTGGCGAACCTTCTCCCCGATGACGATCCACAGAAAGCAGTCTTGGCCGACTATATCAAAAACTACGAGGAAAAGTTCCAAATGCCCGTATCCGGATTCGGCGGCTACGCCTACGACGCCATGATGATGCTCAAGGCGGCTCTTCCCGGCACCAACGGCGACAAGGCCAAAATCAGGGACAACCTGGAGAAAATCCAGAACCTGGTGGGCATATCCGGCGTGTTCAACTTCTCCGAAACCGAACACAACGGACTCTCCCAAGACGCCTTCGTGATGGTCAAAATCGAAAACGGAACCTGGAGTCTCGTCAAGTAGGCAAGCGGCGAATCGCAGGCTTCGGTCGAGGAACCAAATATTGTTGCAAGCCCTCTTTGGAATGCGTTGCGCTTTCCCTGGGGGGCTTTTTCATTTCGCGGGTTCGCCAAATACAAGGCCGAGGTCGATTTCGATTTCCGGCAGGACGTTCGGCCTGACACGCTTGTCCGAGTCGTAGTTTTTCGGCGCGGAATACATGCCTTGAGCGTTCAATGAGTAAACCATGACAATCCGGTAGAAGGGTTGTACTATCCAATATTCCGCGACTCCGTGGCTTTCGTAGATGTTCAATTTCCGAATCAAATCGTGCGACGCCGAAGACGCCGAAACGATTTCGACGACCCAGTCGGGCGCTCCGCGGCATCCTTTTCGGTCTAGTTTCGCGGGATCGCAAACCACCACTATGTCCGGCTGAACCACCGTTGATACTTTCTCGTCGGCTTCGTCGGCTCGGGGCAGCCTGACGTCGAAAGGAGCCGAAAACACCTCGCATTTTCCGCCTTCCAACTGATTTGCGATCTGCACGAAAAGACGCCGAAAAAGGCGTTGATGTTCCGTGGAAGGCGAGGGGCTCATGTCGTACGCGCGCCCGTCGAGGAGTTCCCAGCGTCTGTCCTCCGACCATTTCATGTAATCGGCGTACGTGTATTTGGATTCTACAGATTCCGGCAGCGGCATGGTCTTCCCTCCGTCTGTCGATTGGCTTCTTCAGCCGGTTGATAAAGATTCCATTCCCAATATCATTCCCCAAAAAAATATGCATTCATTTTACCCGAGCATTTTTCATTTGCATAGCATCTCTTACGCGACTTGTGCAGATGGCAGTCTCCGATCGTGCATCAAGGACGGATAGTTCCGGTAGCGCCGCCATAGGAGGCGGCGCTACCGGGACAAGCAAGTACTTGGAAACCCATCGTTCGACTTGACAAACGAGACCACTTCAACCATTATGAGGTCACAAATTAAACCCTTTACGGAGTTGAAAAGTGGAGAAAATCGGAATTAGGGAACTGAAGGCAAACATGAGCCGTTGCATGAAGAAGGTCAAAGCCGGGGAGAGCCTCGTCATCACCGATCGGAACAAGGAAATCGCCGTTATTTCGCCCGTTTCGGATATAAAATCCGACGTGGAGAAAATTTGCCAATTGATCCGAAACGGTGCGGCCAAGTGGTCGGGAGGCAAACCGGAAGGCATGCCGGAGCGTATCGTTTCAAAGGGGAAAACCGTATCGTCCGCTGTCGTGGAAGACAGACGATAATATGATTCTATATCTGGATACCAGCAGCCTAGTGAAATTGTATGTGGAGGAGGATGAATCTTCGAAAGTCGATGCGTTGGTAAGATCCTCGGATCTCACCGCCACCTCGATCATCGCCTACGCCGAAACAAGGGCTGCGTTTGCCCGGCGATTTCGGGAGAAAGCTTTCGAAAAAGTCGAATACGACCGAATCAAAGAACATTTCGAAGGGGATTGGGCCCGTTATTTCGTCTTGAACGTGACGGGCGATCTTGTTTTCTTGGCTGGAGATCTTGCCGAAAAGCACTCTCTAAGGGGTTTCGATTCCATTCACTTGGCGTCGGCATTGACCCTGCAGCGGACAATCGATTCTCCTTTGATATTTTCATGCTTCGACGACAGACTTGAAAAGGCCGCGGTTTCGGAGGAATTGGAATCTTAGCGGCAGGCAGGCCGTTTCATTCTTATGCGCCCCATTCCCAAGAATTTTGCCCTATTGGGGTTTACAAACCCACCGAATTTAGGCTAAAAGACCCCTTTGATTACATTATAAAAAGGAAGCACGGAAAATTGGTTCAGGAATTCTTGCAATACATTTTCTCTGGCGTTACCAACGGCGCGATCTACGCGGTGATCGCGGTCGGCTTTTCCATGCTGTACAGCTCCACGGAACTGATCAATTTCGCCCATGGCGAATTCGTTATGTTGGGTGCGCTCTCTCTGGTGACCCTCTGGGGCGGATTCGGTCTTCCGTTGCCGGTTTCGTTCGTCCTGTCGGTTGCGGGCGTCGCGTTGGCGGGACTGCTGTTCGAACGGCTCGCGATTCGCCCGGTGAGAAAGCCCGACCACATCGTGTTGATCATCATCACGGTGGGGGCCTCCATCTTTCTTCGCGGAATCGGAATGCTGATCTGGGGGAAGGATGCCCACAGCGTGCCGCCGTTCACCGACCACGCCCCGATCGATCTCGCGGGCGCCAAGCTGCTTCCCCAAAGCGTGTGGATCGTGTTCATCGCGCTTCTATGCGTGACGCTGCTGCACCTGTTCCTGAAAAAAACGCTGACCGGAAAGGCCATGGAAGCGACCGCCATCAGCAAGAAGGCCGCGTGGCTCGCAGGCATTCCCTCGGAAAAGATGGTGCTTCTGGCCTTCTGTTTCAGCACCGGCATCGGAGCGGTAGCCGGGGTCATTATCGCTCCCGTCACCATGTGCGGATACGACATGGGAGGAATGCTCGGCCTCAAGGGGTTTTGCGCCGCCATGCTCGGGGGGCTCGGGAGTCTCTGGGGCTCCATTCTCGGCGGTTTCCTGCTGGGCATCCTCGAATCCCTGGGCGTGGGGTTCTTTTCGTCCAGCTTGAAGGACGCCATCGCTTTTCTGCTGCTCCTGCTGATTCTCTACGCGAGACCGGGGGGAATTATCATGGCCAAAAACGTCAAACGGTTCTAAATCCGATGAACCAGACAATTCATACGCCGACCGGTTCGATCTCGCGGAGAAAGGAAAACGGCAACAGTTGAATCGGGACCGAATCGCATACGCATTGTTTTTCCTGGCGATACTTTCGACGGGCTTGGCCGTCGAAAACACCTATTACTTGCAGCTGGTAACCGTCATAGGCATCAACACGATTCTCGCGCTGGGGCTCAACATGCTCATGGGGTACGCGGGACAGATTTCGCTGGGACATGCGGCCTTTTATGGAATCGGCGCGTACACCACCGCCATCCTGACCGCGAAATACGGGTTCAACCCTTGGCTGGCCCTGCCCTGCGCCCTGTCGCTCGCCATGCTGGTGGCTTTCGTGGTGGGACTTCCCACGCTGAAGCTCACCGGGTACTACCTTGGAATGGGCACGCTGGGTTTCGGGATGATTTTTCACATTCTTTTCCGGGAATGGGCCTCCGTGACCGGCGGCGCCTCCGGTTTCGTCGGCATCCCGCCCCTGCAAGCCGGACCCGTAATGTTCACCTACTCCGCCCGCAACTATTTTTTCCTGGTCTGGCTGACAGTCCTCCTTGGCTTCATCGTTTGCAAACGCATGATCGAATCGCGCATGGGCCGCGCCCTGCGAGCCATCCACGACAGCGAGAACGCCGCAAGAGCGGTCGGAGTGAACACCCGCAACACGAAGCTGGAAATATTCGTCTTCAGCGCCGGGCTCTCCGCCTTGGCCGGTTTCTATTACGCGCACATGGTCGGCTTCATCAGCCCCGGTTCCTTCGATTTCATCTTTTCGGTCAAACTCGTCACCATGGTGGTCGTCGGCGGCATGGCCAGCATTTGGGGGGCGGTCCTGGGGGCGTCGCTGCTTACGATGCTTCCGGAATGGCTCCACTCTTTTTCCGATTTCGAGATGGTGGTCTACGGCCTGATTCTCATGCTGGTCATGATCGTAACTCCCGAAGGCTTGACACGCGGAATACTGGATATCTATGAACGCTCCCGAAGAAGAAAAAACGAAAACCGATAGCCCGATCCTGCGACTGGAGGGCGTCAGCAAGGCCTTCGGAGGCGTGCAGGCCCTTTGGAACATCTCTTTCGACCTCCGGCCCGGAGTCATCCAAGGCCTGATCGGCCCCAACGGCGCGGGCAAGACCACCCTTTTCAACGTCATCACCGGCGTCTACAAGCCCGACGAGGGCGAAGTCCGTTTCATGGACCGCAAGATACGCGGAAGGCAGGTACACGACCTGGTTCGCCTGGGGATAGCCCGCACCTTCCAGAACGTGGAGATTTTCGGAAGCATGAGCGTGGTCGAAAACGTGATGGTGGGCCGGCACGTAAGAACCTCGTGCGGCTTCTGGGGTTCGGTGACTCGCGTCCCCTGGGCTATGCGCGAGGAACGGGATTCCCGGGCGAAGGCCATGGAATTGCTGGCGTTCGTCGGAATCGAAAACCTGGCCCAAAGAAAAAGCTCGGAGCTTCCGTTCGGATGGCAAAGGCTCCTGGAAATCGCCCGAGCGCTCGCATCCAACCCGAAACTGCTTCTTCTGGACGAGCCGGCCGCCGGTTTGAACGCCACCGAAACCAGGCAGCTGGGCAAGCTTTTGCACAAGATTCGGGAACGGGGAATAACGCTTCTTCTGGTGGAGCACGACATGAGTCTCACCATGGAAGTGTCTGACCGGATCGTGGTGCTGGACCAGGGCCGGAAACTCGCGGAGGGAACGCCAAGGGAGGTCCAGAGCGACGCGGCAGTCATGGCGGCCTACTTGGGGGGCGGAGACAAGAATGCTTAGAATGAGAAACCTGAAATGCTTCTACGGTCGAATCATGGCCATCAAGGGCGTGAGTATCTCCGTGTCCGAGGGGGAACTTGTCTCGCTGATCGGAGCGAACGGCTCCGGAAAAAGTACGCTTCTGCAAGCCATCTGCGGGCTTCTCTCCGGATGGGAGGGAGAGCTGGTGTTCAGGGACAACTCGCTCAAAGGCTTGAAACCGCCCCTGATCGTGGAGAGAGGCATCAGTCTCGTGCCCGAGGGACGATTGATTTTTCCGCCCATTTCCGTCTTGGACAACCTGAAATTGGGAGCCTACACGCGCTATCGGAAAAAGGAGCACAAGCAAATCGCCGCCGACCTGGACATGGTGATGGAGCTTTTCCCGGTGCTGAAAGACAGGTCGAGCCAGTCGGCAGGTACCCTTTCCGGGGGCGAGCAGCAGATGCTGGCAATTGGACGCGCCCTCATGGCCCGCCCTTCCCTGCTCCTTCTGGACGAACCCTCCATGGGCCTCGCTCCCCTGATGGTGGAAAAAATTTTGAAAACCCTTGTGCAACTCAGGGAAAACGGGTTAACCATACTCTTGGTGGAACAAAACGCCCAGGCGGCCCTGAAAATCTCGGACCGCGGATACGTTCTCGAAACCGGACGCGTCGTGTTGCAGGGCCGGGCCGAGGACCTTCTGGCCGACGACGAGGTCAAGCGGGCGTACCTGGGGAAAGACTACGGAGAATTCTACGACGGGAGGGCCTAGCCGATGGATCGAACCGATCGCGAGCAAAGGATTCAGGTGCAGTTGGAGCGGCTTCAAAGCACGCTCAACAGGGCGTATCGAAACGTGCCGTTTCATCAGAACCGGTTTCACGAACACGGGATGGACCCCTCCCGGATCGAAACCCTGGCGGACTTGGCCAAACTGCCCTTCATGATGCGGAAGGACCTCGGAGAGCACTATCCTTACGGTCTTTTCGCGGTCCCGCTCAGGGACATCGTCCGAATCCACACCGCCCCGGGGACGAACCCCAACCCCACCGTCACCGGCTACACCAAGCAGGATCTGAAAGTCTGGGGCGAAATGACCGCGCGGGCGCTGGCTGCTTCGGGCGTGAACCCGCTGGATATCTTGCAGGTCACGTTCGATCCCGGCCTGGCCAACTGGGGCCGCGACTACAAGGACGGCGCGGAGCTTCTGGGGGCCAGCGTGATTCCCAACACGCCGCTTTCCATAGAAAAGCAGCTGATGGTCCTTCGGGACTACAAGACCACGGTTCTGATCATCACACCGTCGTCCGCGTCGCAGCTTGCCAGCCACATGTTCCATACGAAATTCAACCCCACCGGATTGAACCTGAGGGTCCTGATCCTGGTCGGCGACAGCGTGGACAAGGAGTACCGGGAATTTCTGGAGGAAAGGCTGCACGCCAAGGTCTGGCTCCAGTACGGGTTGAGCGAGGTCCCGGGTCCGGCGATGGCGTTCGAGTGCGAAAACCACCGGGGGCTTCACGTGAGCGAGGACCATTTTCTGCCGGAGATCGTCGATCCGGAAACCGGGGAAAACCTTCCGGAGGGAGAGTCCGGCGAACTGGTCTTCACCTCCCTGAGCACCCGCGCGTTTCCCCTGATTCGCTTTAGGACGGGAGACAGGGCGCGCCTGCTCGGCGAGACCTGCTCCTGCGGCTGCCCGTTCGCCCGGATCGAATGGGATGGGGAAAGGACCGACGACCTGCTGAGCATCAACGGCGTCAAGCTTCACCAGCATCAAATCTTCCGCCATCTTACTAACGCTCTGGGCTACGCCCCCGACGACTGCCGAATTTTCAAGAACCAGCACTCCTACCAGGAAAAGCACGGCGCGAGAAACTTCCTGGAAGTCTGGCTCGCCATCGACGAACACCTCTTTTCCGACGAAATCAAAATGCTGGAAAAACTGATCAACCGGGCCGAGGAAAAACTCGCGGAAAACACGGGAGTGCCCGTGAAGATCAGGCTGAGGGAAAAGCGGACGATACGGGAATCGAGCTGATTCCAAGGTCGAACATTTCCAAAAAGGTCGGGTTCACGGCGACAGCGAGGTCTGGGATTGAGATTTCCGGATCAAAGGCGAAAGCTTGATCGATTTTTCGGAACGGATGCTATGTGGGATGATGAAAATGTCGATTTTCCGGCACTAAAACTTCCTCCCCGTTTTGTTCCTTTCCAGGCATGCAAGCCCTGCTTTGTTTCGCCGGACGCTCCCGACGGACGAGGCAACGTTGCGGACTCCCGGTAGCGCCGCCTTCCACGGCGGCGCGGCGCCCCCTCGGTCGGTTCCCGGTCGGATTCGGTCTGGCTGCCCGCGCCGCCGTGGAAGGCGGCGCTACCGAACATCGGAGAGACCCTTCCCTGGGACAAAGAAATGGATAAACGGAAATTCGGAACGGATTTCGGATGAAAAGCGTGCCCTTCGAAGGGAAGTTTTTCATCGCCCCAGATGTTATGCATAGCAGTCGAAATAAGTTTGAAAAAATTATTGCGCGGGTGGATAGTTTGATATTGTAAACTTAACGGGTAACATGCCGAATTTATCAACCTGTGCGGTTGGAGGGCGGTGCAATTCCCCCCTTGAGGGGGGTTAGGGGGGTGTCTGTGTGGCATGTTCGATCCATTGTTCACCGGAAACAACACCCC
>CAZNTU010000111.1:13856-17558 GCA_964575975.1 uncultured Desulfobacteraceae bacterium | reverse complement strand
ACGATTATCTGCTCAAGGTTATTTCCGGGATTTAATTTTGATGCAATTACCCTGCGGAAAAAGTGCGGAGTCGGGTTTCAATGTTCAGTGGGGGGGGAGGCGTTCAGAGGTTCGGACGTCGGGCGTCGGATTCCAGGTTTGGGATTTCAGGGTATGAGGTTCGAGTCTTCGCTCCGGTGCCGAGATTGCGCCAAATTATCCTTGCTAAAGTGGCGGTTTTGGGCAATTATCGGTTCGAAATATCCCGCGCGGTTTTTTGCTTTCGACGATTTTTCGGAAGCGGGTCCGAAAAGAACCTGACACCAAATTAACTACGGAAGTGCGAACATGGAAAAACAATTTCTTATCGACGAGTTCAAGCTTGGAGAATCCTGGAGAATATTCAAGATCATCGGGGAATTCGTGGAAGGCGTCGAAGCCCTTCACGACATCGGCCCGGCCGTTAGCATTTTCGGGTCCGCGCGGACGCTGCCCGGAGACCCGTTGTACAAGTCTGCGGAGAAAATAGCGGCCCTGTTCGCGGAGAACGGTTTCGCGGTAATAACCGGCGGAGGGGGCGGGGTGATGGAGGCGGCCAACAAAGGGGCTGCCAAGGCGGGAGGAAAATCGGTGGGCATGAATATAATTCTGCCCCACGAGCAAAAACCCAACAGGTACTCCAATGTGAAGATAGAGTTCAATTATTTCTTCGTCCGCAAGGTGATGTTCGTCAAATACGCCTCGGCTTACGTTATCCTGCCCGGAGGACTTGGAACCCTGGACGAGTTGTTCGAGGCCGCCACGCTGGTCCAGACGAAAAGGATAAAACCGTTTCCCATTATTCTCGTGGGATCGGACTACTGGAAGGGTCTGTTGGACTGGATCAAGGACCGTCTTTTGAGAGAATCGAAGATATCCCCCGAGGACATGGATATTTTCCAGTTGCTGGATTCTCCCGAGGATGTGGTTAGGACGGTCAAGAGGGTGGTGATAGTGTAAGGGATTGGGGGTTGGAGATTGGGGGTTGGGGGGGATGCCTAACTTCAGAAGCCTGACACCTGACAGAACTTCCCTTGCTTGACAGCCGATGCCAAGGGATTAAAATTGACAGAACGGGGTAGCCGTTGAAAGAAAAATGTTCGTCGGATTCCGGTTTTTGACGGCATGCCTTTTGTGGTCTGAAACAGCAACCACTTTAGAGGTAATCTCACATGTTTGAAAACTTAGATCCGATCCTTCTGGCAAGAATCCAGTTCGCTTTTACCGTTTCCTTCCATATCTTATTTCCCGCTTTCACGATAGGCCTCGCCAGTTGGCTGGCCGTGGTGGAGTGGCGATGGCTGAAAACCGGCAACGCCTTATACATGGACGTATACCGCATGTGGGTGAAGATTTTCTCGGTGACGTTCGGCATGGGAGTTGTGTCGGGCGTGGTGTTGTCCTACCAGTTGGGGACAAGCTGGTCCACGTTTTCCGACCGGGTCGGAAACGTCCTGGGGCCGCTTTTGGGATACGAGGTCCTAACCGCTTTTTTCCTGGAGGCCTCCTTTTTGGGTATTATGCTGTTCGGATGGAACCGCGTGAGCCCGAAGATGCATTTCGCATCGACCGTCATCGTGGCGGTCGGCACTCTGATATCAGCATTCTGGATTCTCGCGGCCGTCAGCTGGATGCATACGCCGGCGGGATTCCGGGTCGGCGACGAAAATCTGTTCTATCCCACCAACTGGATCGAAGTCATTTTCAACCCTTCGTTTCCCTATCGCTTCGCCCACATGACCGTGGCGGCCTACTTGACGACGGCCTTCGTGGTCGGGGGCGTGGGAGCGTACTACCTGTATCGGAGGATCCATGTTCACCACGCGAGGATCATGCTGGGCATGGCCATGCTTATGGCCGTCTTTGTGGCGCCTCTCCAGCTTCTTCTGGGCGATTTGCACGGCCTCAATACTCTGAAGCATCAGCCCGCGAAAGTATCGGCCATGGAGGGACTCTGGGAGACCACGAAGGGCGCGCCGCTGAAACTGTTCGGGTGGCCGGACCAGGAAGCCGAGGAGACCAAATACGCCATCGAGGTGCCGAAACTCACAAGCTTCATCCTGACCCACGATTTGGATGGGGAAGTGAAGGGGCTGAAGGAATGGCCCAAGGAGGACCGTCCGCCTGCCGCGTGGATATTCTGGACGTTCCGGATCATGGTGGGGCTAGGGATGCTGATGATTCTTACGGGCGTTTTCGCGGCGGTTCTGTATTTCAGGAAGAGGCTGTTCGACACCCGGTGGTTTCAAGTCTGGTGCATGGCTCTCACGCCCGCAGGCTTCGTTTCCGTGCTGGCCGGATGGTTCGTTACAGAGGTCGGGCGGCAGCCGTATATCGTGTACGAGGCGATGCGCACGGCGGAGGGAATATCGCCGATCACGGGAGTTCAGGTAGGAATGTCGCTGATGGCTTTCGTTCTGGTATATTCGATGGTATTCGGCGCGGGAAGCTATTACATAATTCGTCTTATTCTCAAGGGACCGGGCGCTCCGAACGAGGCGTACGGCGCCCGGGGCGTGAAGGAACCGCCATTGATAACCGACATGGTTTCGGACGAGGGAGGGTCCCATGTTTAATCTTTCGTATTATGTCGATTTGCCTCTTGTCTGGTACGGCCTGATCGCTACGGCCATTTTTCTTTACGTAGTACTGGACGGATTCGATCTGGGCGTCGGAATACTTTTTCCGTTCGCGCCGTCGGACAAGTGCCGGGACCGGATGATGAGTTCCATCGCTCCTTTCTGGGACGGCAACGAAACATGGATTGTGCTCGCCGGCGGAGGCTTGCTCGCCGCGTTTCCGCTGGCCTACGCCATCATCATGCCCGCGTTCTACATTCCTATTATTATAATGCTGTTGGGTCTGATTCTCCGGGGAGTCTCCTTCGAGTTCCGTTTCAAGGCCGAGGGCGAGTCCCGCAAAATTTGGGATTATTGTTTCCATTTCGGTTCCCTCGTCGCGACGTTCATGCAAGGGATGATCGTTGGAGCGTTCGTGCAGGGCGTGGAGGTTGCGGGAAGGGTATATTCCGGAGGGCCGTTCGACTGGCTGAACGCTTTCAGCGTCATGACCGGATTCGGTTTGGTTTTCGGCTACGCCTTGCTGGGGGCGACTTGGTTGAACATGAAGACCGAGGATATCACCCAAGAGTGGGCCAGAAGGTGCGCCAGCTATGTTTCCGGCTACGTGGCCTTCTTCATGGCCGTGGTAAGCGTGAGCATGCCTCTCATGGACGAGAGGATAAAGGATTTGTGGTTCAGCCAGCCCAACATTCTCTACCTTCAGCCTTTTCCCATCCTCTCGGCCGTCATGTTCGTGTTCTTGTGGATGGATTTGAGACATAAGCGGGAAGTTCGCCCCTTTTTCCTCGCGCAGGGCATTTTCCTGATGAACTACGCGGGGATAGGAATCAGTACGTGGCCTTGGCTGGCTCCTTTCGAAATCACGTTCCGGCACGCGGCCGCCGCGCCCGAGAGCCAGTCGTTGCTGCTCGTAGGGGCGCTTTTGCTTCTCCCTGTCGTGCTGGCCTACACGGGTTACTGCTACTATGTGTTCAGGGGAAAAAGCTCCCATGAAACCACTTACTGAAAGACAGAGGCAATGGGCTTGGTTCGTTGGATTGTGGTTCGGGGGGCTGGGCTCCATGTTGCTGCTGGCGTGCGCGGTTCGGTCGATGCTGTTCGG
>CAZNTU010000111.1:0-13756 GCA_964575975.1 uncultured Desulfobacteraceae bacterium | reverse complement strand
AGCCGACACACCTTGCTGTCGGGCGCCCATAGAAACGTGAAAGCCAAAATAAACAACGGCACCGCGAAAAGCAGTCCCGCCACTGGCACTATCAAACCTCCTACGAAGGCAAGCGCCACCGCCAAAACCAGTACGAACAGACCTATAGTCCTGCTCGATAATCTCGTGTTCTCGCAATCTGCTTTATTCATAGCGACCTCCTCTGTTCGGCGTCATATTTTTTTCGTTTCAAATCATCGTTGTGCAATATGATGGTCACGTTTCAACTAAAAATCAACCGGTCGAGATATGGGAGGTTTATGACAGGAAAAAACCGCCATGGCAGAAAACGGATGCGGGAAAGGGCGGTAGATATGTATTGCACGAAGGGCAAGCCTGATTTGGTCTCGAAGCCCCCCCTGCGTTATGTCTTTTCCGTTTTTGTTCTGTTTGGTTTTCTCGATCTCCGGGAGGACGAAGTGGATTTGCCGGCCGGCGCCTCCGCCTTGGTCTCCCCGTCGGTTTTTTTGCCCCTTCCGCCGCGTCTTCTGTATTTGGGTTTTCCTTTTTGTCCCGCAGGCCTTCTGCTCGGGTGGCGTTTGGAGAAATCGGTTGAGCCGACAAAGGCCGGTTGCACCGGGACCACGTTTGAGAAGTCCGGCATTTTGAGCAGCTCTTCCGGGGGATATTCGCATTCGAGTTTGTTTCCCAGGAGCTTTTCGATGGGTGGAATGTTGAACGAGTCGCGTTCGTCGGCGAAGCTGATGGAGGTGCCGGTGCTGCCGGCCCTTCCGGTGCGGCCGATCCTGTGTACGTAATGCTCCGCCTCCTGGGGAAGATGGTAGTTGACCACGTGGCTGATTCCTTCGATGTGAATTCCGCGCGCGGCCACGTCTGTCGCGACCAGGACGGCGATCTGGCCCGACTTGAAATTCTCCAGCGCCCTGCTTCTTTTGTTCTGGGAAAGCTCCCCCGAGAGAAGGTCGGCGTTTATTCCCGCCTTGCACAGGTCGAGGGTCAAGTCCCTCGCCTGGTCTCTCCTGTTGGTGAAAATCAGGACCCGCGTAAGCTCGTATTTCGTAATGAGGTTGTACAGAACGGCGAATTTTTCGTCCAGCGTGGTCAAATAGACCTTCTGGTCCACCGACTTGGCCGCGATCTGATCGGGGTCGATTTCCGCCTTGAAGGATTCTCTTGTCCATTGGGACGCGAGCCGAAGGACATCCGGGGTCAGAGTGGCGCTGAAGAAAAGGGTCTGCCTTTGTTCCTTGGGCGGGGTCATGCGGACGATCCGGGAGATGTCCGGGATGAATCCCATGTCGAGCATCCTGTCGGCTTCGTCGATCACCAGGGTTTCTATTTTTCGAAGGTTGATCAGGTTCTGGCGCGCGAAATCTAAAAGCCTTCCGGGCGTCGCCACCGCGATATCGACAGGGGCCTTCAATAAAGCGGCTTTCTGTTTGTCGTAGCCGGTTCCGCCAATCATGCACAGGATGTTGAACCTCGCGTACTTGGTCAGGTCTTTGGCGTCCTTTTCGATTTGCAGAGCGAGTTCTCTCGTCGGCGCCAGGATGAGCGCGCGCGGGGTTCCCTTGCTTCTCTTGCCCTTGATGGGGTTTCGTGTAATGGTCGCGACGATGCCGATTAGAAACGCGGCGGTTTTGCCGGTTCCAGTCTGCGCCTGGCCGGTGGCGTCTCTTCCGAGGAGGGCCACCGGAAGAATTTCGGCTTGGATCGGGGTGAGATACTGGAATTTCAGGTCGCAGATGGCGTGCAGCAGGTCGTCCGGAAGATCCAGGTCGTGGAATCTGGTCTTGTCCGGACGAGGTTCGACAGGAAAATCCGAGGGTTTCCATGCAGGCTGCTTGTTGTCGGGATCGTCAGGCTTGTTAGCGACTCTTCGGAGCTTTGGGGCCTTTGCGTTCGTTAGATATTCGGGTCCGCTTTGGCGCTCCTCGGATCCCTTTTCGGGCTTTTTCGTCGCTGTCGCGCATTTGCCGGCATAGCTGTCGCTGCGAGCTTCGTCCTCTTTACCCTTTAATTCGTCCTCTTTACCCTTTAAAAGGGATGCGATTATGGAGATTATTTTTCTTATCAATGAACGTCCTCTTCAACTAATTTTTGGCAAACTCCCTGAATCACAGTCCGCAGGAAGACCTCCCGGGATCGGTTAATCAATTAAGATAACACGTTCTGGTTCGTATAGCAAACTTCAGGACGGCTTTGGCGCGATGGACGCCACGAATACGCGGACTCAGGATATGGAAACCGGAGATGGAAACCGATTGTGCGCATTGCAGGCGCGTTTTGAAAGCTTTGGGCGTGGAACTGACAAGAAGACTGAGAGAGGCCGGAACGAACGTTTTGTCGCCGGATTGGGCATACTATCTCCCGACTTTATCGGAACGCGAGAATGTGATAGAAAGGCTTGCCGAAAAAACAAAGTTTCGGATTTTTCTATAAGCGCGCGAGTGCCGCGTCGGTGGTCCGTGGTGTCGAATCTTCGGGTAATTGCCGGCCGACGACTCGCGAGGAGAACCGCTTTTTTGGTCCGGGGGTATTTAAATGCTGGATGCGTTGTTGCTCGTCATCGGTTTCGCGATCTTGATAAAGGGCGCGGACCTGCTTGTGGAGGGGGCTTCGTCCATAGCTAAGAAGTTCAATGTTTCGGAACTGGTCATCGGTTTGACCATTGTCGCTTTCGGGACTTCCGCTCCGGAGCTGTTCGTGAGCGTGGTGGCCGGAATCAAGGGGAATACCGACATCGCCGTCGGAAACGTGCTCGGAAGCAACATCGCGAATATTTTCCTGATCCTCGGCGTATCGGCGGTCATTTATCCGTTGACCGTATCGAAAGGCACGGTCTGGAAAGAGATCCCGTTCAGTCTTCTCGCGGCCCTTGTTTTGGGGATCGCGGCAAACGACAGGCTGATCGACGCCGATACGGTCTCGGAGCTTAGCCGCAGCGACGGCCTGATCCTTTTGTGTTTTTTCGTCATTTTCATGTATTACTCGGCAGGGATTGCGTTCAAGGTCGAAGGCGCGATCGAGCAGGCGCCCGTGCGGAGTCTCGCTGCGAGCAAATCCGTCGCGTTCGTATCGATCGGCATCGCCGCTCTCGCGGCTGGAGGACATCTCATCGTCGTCTCCGCAGTAAATATCGCGTTGAAATTCGGATTGGGGGAGGCTTTCGTGGGACTGACCATTGTCGCTGTGGGTACGTCTCTGCCGGAATTGGCGACTTCGGTGACTGCGGCATTCAAAAAGAACCTGGAAATCGCGGTGGGAAACGTAGTCGGATCGAACATTTTCAATATTTTTTTCATCCTCGGCGTCAGCGCCGCCGTTCGGCCTTTGCCGTTTCCCGAAAGGAGCAATTTCGACGTCGCCGTGGTGATCGCGGCCAGTATAGTTTTGTTCGTCACGATGTTCACGGGAAAAAGAAGAACGCTGGAAAAATGGGAGGGCGTTGTTTTCATATTGCTGTACCTTGGCTATATGGGATATCTCGTCTCGCAAATTTAAAACCATTCCCGCGAACGAGACCGGCGTCGTTTTCTGGAGGTTGAAAAAAGGTGTTCGCGAGAAAAGCCGGAAGACAAATCGCGGACCGCCTTCGCCCAGCGGGCCAACCGGTAACCTATTCAGCGGAGAGGGAATGTACGGTCCTGTGTTGGAACTATAGAACGTCCAATGTCTTTTACTTGTTGCCCGACGCTTGACGCCTAACCCCTTCCGCTTCGTCCACGCGCGTCAAAAGCAATCCCCCGACGATGAAAAAAACAGCCACGACAGCTACGCCCGCCCGCTGACTGTCGAAGATGTCCGTCAATATGCCAAGCAGGAGAGGACCCATGAAAGCGGTCATTTTGCCCGAAAACGCGAAAAAGCCGAAAAACTGGTTTTCCTTCGCCTTCGGAACGAAACGTCCCAGAAGAGATCTGCTGGCGGATTGATTGGGTCCGGCGAACAGGCCGACCAGGATTCCCGCGATCCAGAACCACGTCTTGTCCGGGGCGAGGACAGCCAGCAGCACGGCGAGGGTCAGGAACGCGTTGCTGATCTGGATCGTCTTCTTGCCCCCGAGCCTGTCGTCGAAATAGCCCATGACCAATGCACCGAGGCCTGCGGCAACGTTCAGGACGATGCCGAAAACCATGATTTCCTGGAACGAAAAACCGAATTCGCCCGCCGCGTAGATTCCGCCGAACGCGAAGATGGTGATCAGACCGTCGTTGTAGATCATGCGCGCGACAAGCAATTTGACGATCTCTTTGTATTCTCTGATTTCCCGGAAGGTGTTCGCGATGTCTTCGAGGCCGTCCTTGATCCATCGGTCCGCTTTTCCGTTTGCCGGGAGGACCTGCGGAGGCGATTCGACGAACAGGAACATGGGGATGGAAAACACGGCGAACCAGACCGCGACAAGAAGATTGGTCGCCCGAATATTGGCGCCCGTTTCTTTGGAAAGGCCGAACCAGGGAGTCTCGGGGCTGACGAATCCCGCCAGGGCTACGAACATGGCGAGCAGCCCTCCGATATATCCAACTCCCCATCCGATTCCGGATACGCGCCCGATTTTGTCCTTCGGGGCGATTTCCGGCAGAAAGGCGTTGTAGAAAACGTTGGCGAGTTCGAACGCTATATTGGAAATCACGAACCAAACCAACGCTTTGAAGACTTGTCCCGGCAGGGCGAAATGGAGCATTGCCGACCCCGCGACCGCGACCAGCGTGGAGACGAACAGAAAGGTTTTTCGAAGGCCGCTCCGGTCGGCGACGGCCCCTAACGCTGGCGACAGGATGGCGACGACGACCGCCGTAATGGTGACGCCCCGGGACCACAACGCGGTCCCCGCGATTTCGTCGGGCGCCACCGCTTTCACGAAATAGGCGGCGTAAATAAACGTGACCACCAGAGTGGTATAGGCAGAATTGGCGAAATCGAACAGCACCCACGCCGCGACAGGCTTGATCTCTTTTTTCTCCGGGCTGCCGTGGTTTGTGGATTTCATAACTACTCGCTTTTTAGCAGGTGAGTTCCTCTCGGAAATTCGGAGTCAGCGGGTAAAGAAATATTTCCTTGGGAGCGGCTCCGTGATTCCTGTTTTCCCGGTCCATCCTTCCGCGGCCGGTCGTGGTCCCGACATGGACCCAATTGGCCGCCTTGTAGCATGTTCCCGAAAAATCGAAGGCCGGATCCACCAGCGTCTCCAAAAGAACCGGCTCGTACTTGTAGGTCTTTTTCCAGTCGTCGGCGATTCTCTTGGCGGATATGGAAAGCACCTTGCTGGCCAGGTTTTTTACCTTCACCCAGGGAAAAATCAAGAAGCGACTGTTGTTGACGATCTTTTGCAGGTTCTTGACCCGTTCATCCTCGGTCCAATCGATATACCGGTCGCGGGGCGTCATTCTCCATGCAGGGCTAGACCACTGCAAACAGCCGATGATGGCGTTGTCGAGGCCCTCGGCCCTCACGAAGTACCGGATTTGCGCTCCGAATGGCCGCTGATAGCCAAGATAATGGTATCTTTCCACGTACTCGTAAAAAAGCTGCCGCTGTTCCTTTGTGGTTATTCTTTCCAGCACGATAGGCGAAATATCCTTCAAGTTCGCCTCGATATCTTCCGGCCTGTCGGACTGTTCCGTGGTGACCACCTTTTCTCCGAGACCTTTTTGCCTCGTGCCGCGGGTTTCGGGAAGTTTGATGATTTTCCAGTCTTCCAGAACTTCGAGGTATTGAATCGCCTCCACGGTCTTCAGTTTGCCCGTGGGACGTTTCCAAGAGAACAGCTCGCAAATGGTGTTCGCAAGCTCGTTCCTGGAAAGCGACGGAAACAAGGAAACGAGTTCCTTGATTTCGTCGAGTTGCTCGTTTGTTACTCGTTCTCCGCAAAACGTCTTGAATGCCGGAAGTTGCATCGCGCCTCCTCGCATAAAGTTGCATGTTGTGGTTGTCTCTGTCATTCACCTCTATATCATGTATGGAATTCGATTCAAAGAAATATCTTGCGGGGAGGGGAAAAAAATGGGTTGCGAGGAGGGGGGAGTCGGGTTTCGGGCTTCAGGTGCCGGGGCTTTCAGGTCAAAATATGCGATGCCTCATATATGGTCTGGAATATAAAACCCTGGCACCCGAAACCGGTTGTAATAAAATGTCGATTTTCCGGCACTGAATTTTTCTCCCGGTTTTGTACCTTTCCAGGCGTGCAAGGCCGGTTTCGTTTCGCCAAGCGGGCCTGACGGAATTCCGGTAGCGCCGCCTTCCACGGCGGTGCGGCACCCCGCAGTCTCCGGTCCGATTCGGTCTCTGGACGCCCGCGCCGCCGTGGAAGGCGGCGCTACCGGTCATCGGCGCGACCCTGCCTTGGGACGAAGAAACGGGAAATCATCGCCCCACCCGAAGCCTTCCGCTCGACTTCTCCCTTCTCGCTTCTCGTTCCCTCCACTACATTTCCGCCGTGATTCCGACCATGAAATTGAATTTCGGGGAGGGATAGAACGCTTCCTCGGTGGGGAAACCGCCCAGGACCCCGTATTCGGAATATTCCTCGTTGGTGATATTGTTCAGGTTTACAAATGGCGTGAAATTTTTCCACTTGTACAAGATCTTGGCGTTCAGGAGGAAATAGTCGTCCTGGTCGTCGAATTGGTTCGCGAAGTCGCTGTCGAACGGGCGTTCTCCCACGTATATTCCGGTCAGCGCCAGGAGAAAACCGGCGCCCAGTTCGAATTCCGAATCGAAGCTCGCCTTGTGCTCCGGAACGTTGGGGATGTGTTCCCCGGAATACTGGCCGCCTCGAATCTCGGCGTCGGTGTACGAATAGGTGGCTTTAAGCTTCATGCGCTCGAATTCCTTGGCCAACGTCAGTTCGACTCCCTGCCTCCGGGTGTCGCCGTCCAGGTTCTCGTTCGCGAAGGTCACCGTGTTGTAGAATATTTCGTTCTCGGTATCGAGCAGGAAAAAATTGACGTCGGCGAAAAAGGTTTCCGAAAAATAATGTCGAGCCCCCACTTCGTAATCATCCGATGTTTGTGCGTCCAAATTCGTATTCACGGTGTTCGTGGAGAAATTGAAGAACTCGTCCAACACGGGATACCGGAAACTCTTGGAATAGCCGAAATACACGTAGGATTTCTTGTGGAAGTTGCAGCTGGCTCCGGCGTTGTAGGCGGTTTCGTCCATGGTGACATGGTCGGGACGGCCTGGGTCGAATTCGAATCTGGCCCGGTCGTACCTGGCGCCGGCGGAAAGCGCTACGGCCTCGACCGGCTTGAATTCGTCCTGGATGTAATAGCCGGTGCTTTCCTTTTCCAGTTCGAAGTCGCCTACGGAGGCAGTTCCGAAAAAAACCGAGGTATTGAGAATGTCCTCTGTGGCTTTCTCGTAGTCGAAGCCTATGGTCAGGCTGTTCTCCTTACCGAAGATTTTTTCCTTGAAAACGACCTGCGGGGCGAAGGCATTGGTTTCAATGTCCGTGTCCCCGACAAAATTTCCTCCCGTGAAGCTGATGTCGAAGACCGACGAGCGTTTTCTGTAAGAGGCGTCGGCCCTGAATACACTGTTGTTCCAAAAGTACGCCTGCGGTCCGGCTTTGAAATAATAGTCCTCGACGTCGGCGAAATTGTCCGGGGTAAGGCTGTCGGTTCTGGAGACGCCTTTTGCGAAGTCGCTTCGCAGGATCGAGCCGGGCAGGCCGGCGTTGTCCTTGTGGTAGTCGCCGCTGAAGTTGATTTCCAGCCAGTCTGCGGCGTACCATGCGGCGTTGCCTCCGATGTCCTTGAATTCCGTTTCGCTGTTGTCACGGTAGCCCTCGGAGTCCGAATAGCGGGCGGAAAGAGCGTACGAGGCCTTTTGCGTGGAACCGCTCGCCGAGGCGCTTGCATCGAACGTGTCGTAGCTTCCCGCCATGACGTCGGCCTTTGCCTGGAAACCCTCCAACCCCTTGCCGCTTTTGGTGATAATGTTGATGACGCCTCCGGTCGCGTTGTCGCCGTACAGAACGCTCCCCCGCCCCCCCCGGATTACCTCGATGCGTTCGATGCGGTCCAAGGAAATCAGGGACCAGTCCGTGCCGCTAAGGTCCGGCTGGTTGACCCGGCGTCCGTCGATCAGGACGAGGGTGTTCGTTTGCGCGGTCATTGCCGCTCCGAATCCCCTTATATCGACCGAGAAAGAGCGTCCGTTGCCGGTGATGTCGTTGACGAAAACTCCGACCTGGGAGCGTAAAAGGTCTGGAATGTTTCTGGCCGTGGATTTTCGGATGTCTTCGGCCTTGATGACCGTGACGTTGGCGGGCACCGATTCGACGAGTTCCTCGTACCGGGAGGCAGTCGAAATCACCTCTCCGAGATCCACCGCCTGTTCGTTTTTCGATTCGGACGAAATCTGCTCGGCCAGAGCGGTCCCCGAGAACCCGAACAACAATGCCAACGCGATAATTGCCCTCAATTTTTTCATGATGCTGCCCTCCGGAATTGGCGATGACGGTTTCGAACGAAACCGAACCGACTGTTTGTTTTCCGGGGCATAAAAAAACCCCGGACCTTGGTCGTGATCCGGGGTTTCCCTTTTTTACCGCGAGATCTCTGCGCCTGCTTTTTTGCCTCGACAACATGGCGAATCGTCCGGACAGGTCTTCTGACTTTCGGTTCGCTCTACCGGCCGCGCCTTCCCGTCGAATTTCGACAGTGGCCTGGATGCGGCTTTCGTCCCCGATCACAGCGACGGGCTCGTTCCCGATTCCAACGGGATTCCCTATTAAGCTCTCACGAGCATCCGAACAATGAATTTTTCCTATATGATACGTAGGGAAAGGTCAATACATTTTTTTTCGGAAAGGCGGAGAATTCCCGAAGACGGCGTCTGCGGCCCCTTAGGAATCGATCCATTCCACGTCGCGGGAATCGAAGGCGACGACCACTTCCTTTCCCGGGTAGAGTCCGAAGTCCGATATCTTCTCCCTGGAAATCTTCAAGGTGAAAAGCTCGTTGCCCGCCACTACGGTCGCGACGATATCCTCCGTGCTCTGCTGGAAAACCAGACGGGATACGACTCCGTTGACGCGGTTGTCGAAGGCTTTCTCTTCTCTGGAACCGGTCGGATAAATTTCCTGGCGCACCAGGATTCCCGCGGCCTCGGGGGAGGGCGGAGGCGTTACCACGACGAGTGCGCCGTTTCCGAGGCTTTTTCCCCAGGCGGTTTCCGAAACAGGTCGCCAAGGCCCGAACAACAATGTTTCCAGTCCGGTTCCGAAAATCTTTCCGTTGTACAAATGCAGGGTTTCGTCGCAAATTCCCCGAAGCCACTGAAGGTCGTGGCTGGCGATCACAAGGGTGGTTCCCCAGTTGTTCCTCGCGTTCAGGGAGGCCTCTTTGATGAACTGTCCGCTGAGGGCGTCGACGCTTGCGGTGGGTTCGTCCAAAAGGAGAACCTTGGGTTCGAGCGCAAGTCTGGCGGCCAGGGCGACCCGCTGGGTTTCCCCTCCCGACAGCTCTTTCCAGAACCTTTTCGCGAAGTCGGGGGCGAGTCCCACTATGGCCAACGCATCCCGCACGCGTTCTTCGATCTTTTTTTTCCCCCCTCGGAGCTTCAAGCCGTAAGCGATGTTGTCGAAAACGGAGCGTTTCATCAGGTACGGGTCCTGGTTCAGCAGGGTAACTTGGAAACGGACCGAGTCGGAAAAAGGAGTCTCGGGCTTGCCGTTGAACAGGAGACGTCCTCCCGAGGGTTTTTCGATAAAGGCTAAAAGCTTGAGCAGCGTGCTTTTGCCGCTTCCGTTCGGTCCCGTCAGTCCGACGATGGAGGAGCGTTTTATGCTCAGGTTTCCGATGGACAGCGCGTTTTTTCCGCCGTAACCGAAATAGACGTCTTCAAGCGTGTAGATATTCTCGGACATTTCCATTGCCGTCTATCTCCGGGCCCGGAGAAAACTCAGGCTGACATTCACGACGAACGCGATCAAAAGGAGGACCAGGCCAAGCGCGATCCCCATGGCGAACTGCCCCTTGTTCGTTTCGAGGGCGATCGCCGTGGTGATCGTCCTGGACTGCCACTTGATGTTCCCGCCGACCATCATTGAAATTCCGACTTCGGTCAAAACCTTGCCATAGGCGGTCATGGCGCCGGCAAGAATGGCGAACCGGGTTTCCCAAAGACAGGTGGCGAAAAGTTGTCGTCTGTTGGCGCCAAGGGACATGACGGTGACGCGAAGTTCGTCGTCCATGCTCTCGATGGCCGTCGCGGTCAGCGCGACGACGACGGGAAGAGCCAAGATCGTTTGTCCGACCGCGATTCCCGGAAGGGTGAACAGCAGACCCATTTCGCCGAGGGGGCCTCTGTAGGACAGCATCGCGTAAACCATCAGCCCGATAAAAACCGTGGGGAGCGCCAGCAATGTATCGACCACCGTTCGCACGTGTTTTTTTCCGGGAAAATCCTTGTATCCCAAGGCCAGTCCGAGCGGGATTCCCATCAGCAGGCTGGCGGTCATGGAATAGCTCGTGACCGTGACCGTGGCGAACACGGCCGAATAGGTCTCCGGATCGTAATCCAGCAGAAGCAGAAACGCTTTTCCAATTCCATCCAGTATGAAATCCATCGCGCATACAGACTCGTCGGGCGCGTCTTTTTCAATTTCGAAAAACGCGCCCGATCTTTTTCTATATGTTCATATGAAAGGCTATTTCGCGTTGGCCTTGAACAAGGGCTTGTTCAGAAGTTCGAAATCGCCGATCAGTTGCTGGCCTCTTTCGCTTGCCATCCATTCGGCGAACTTCATGGCCTTTTCATATTGAACGTCGGGACATTTTTCCGGATTGACGGCGATAACGCTGTACTGGTTGAGAAGGATCTGGTCGTTCTCGACCAGGATTTTCAACGGAGGATTGCCTTTCATGGTGTCCTCGTATTTGATGTAGGTGCCCCGGTCGGTCAGGGTGTAGCCGCCGCGCTCCGCCGCCACGTTTATGGTGGCGAGCATTCCCTGGCCGGTCTGCGCGTACCAGGCTTCGGCGTCGGGAACTTCCATGCCGGCGCCTTTCCACAAGGAGATTTCCAGCTTGTGGGTACCGGAATCGTCTCCTCGGCTTGCGAACACCGCCTTCTTTTCCTTGATCGCCGACAAGGTTTCGGTTACGCTTTTACCCTTGATTCCGGCAGGGTCAGATTCGGGTCCGATTATCACGAAATCGTTGTACATGATCTCCGTGCGGTTCTTTCCGAATCCCTCCTCCACGTATTTTTGTTCGGCTTCGGGCGCGTGAACCAGGAGAACGTCCACGTCGCAGCTCTTGCCCAGCTCGAGCGCCTTGCCCGTTCCCGTCGAGGTCCACTTGAGTTCGATACCGGTATCCCTGGTAAAAAGCGGAATCAGGTAATCGAGCAACCCCGTGTTGTCGGTACTCGTCGTGGTGGCCATCATCAATGGCTTTTCCTCCGCAAGGGCGGAAATTCCGGAAAACGAAAGACAAACGATCGCCACCGCCAATACTGAACAAACCGTCTTGAACGATCTCATGGATAAATCCCTCCTCTTAAAGTTTTAAGATCCGTATGGTGGAAACAAAAAACGACGTTTCATATCGGATTCGCAGAGCTGATTCAGGATAAAATGATACGTTTGTCATCGGATAATGTCAATGGTTTCCGATTTTTACGGCGGAAATGGACGTAGGAACTTTCACAGACTTATTATTACGCGGAAGGGTACGCGGAGGGGACAGCGCGAACTGACTATGGTCGGACAGGTCGGACAAGTCTGTCAGACGGCTCGGGTTTCAACCATCCAAGCGTCCGCCCCCCGAGAAAAATCAAACGGCCTCTCCGATAACGGCCAGAGCTTTTCCGACCAGGTCCATCTTAGCCTGGGAACCCATGTGGCCCAGCCTGAAAACCTTGCCCTCCATGGGACCCAAGCTGCCTCCGACCACGAGGCCTCTTTCTCTGAAGCGAGCGTCCAACTCCGGCCACGAGACGCCGGAAGGGACGTTGACCGCGGTGACGGTGGGCGAATGGGCCGAATCGAAGGTCGGAAACAGAGTCAGGCCCGTTTCGATCAGCTTTTGGCGGCAATGCGCTGCCACATGCCGATGGCGGTCGAAACAATTTAAAAGGCCTTCCTCCAGGATAAGCTCGGCGGCGGCGTTCAAGGCGGCGACCGAATACCAGTCGGGCGTGTACGGAAAAAATCTTTTCTCCCGCGCCTTTCGAAAGGGTTGCAACGCGTCGTAGCCGACGTATCCGACCTGTCCGATCGTTTCCCAGGCCGCTTCGCCAACCGAGAGGAAGCAGGCGCTGGGAGGCGCGGAAAGGCACTTTTGCGAGCCGCCCAGACAGAGGTCGATGTGGTGTTTGTCGGCCAGCACGGGAGCGCCTCCCACGCTGGACACCGCATCGACGTAAAAAAGGGGGACTTTGCGCTCGTGTTTGATTCGGCCTACCGCAGCCAGAGGATTGAGCGTTCCGGAAGGCGTTTCGCAGTGAACCGCCGTGATCATTTTCGGTTTGAACCGGTCCACGGCCTTCTCTATTTCGACCACGTCGCCGATCGTCTTGTTGTCCGGCAGGTCGATCGCCTTGACCTCCGCTCCGACAGACGCCGCCATCCGCCCTATGCCCCGGCCGAACACCCCCGTGCCGATCGCCAAAACCCGGTCTCCGCGTTCCAGACAACTTTTCAGCGCGCCCCAAAGGGCGAGCATTGCCTCGCCCGACTGGATCACGACCGGGTTTTCGGTCCCCATGATCTCCTGCAGGTTCTTCTCGGTCCTGGCGTAAAGATCGAAAAAATCCGATTCGAGATCCGCGGAACCATAGTCGGTTTCATAGACTTTCCTGACCTTTTCCGGGACGCTTACCGGACCGGGGACCATTGGGATGGGATATGTCTTCATTTGCGGGCTCCTTGTCAAGTTCGAAAGCGGGTTCAACTCGTTTTTTCCGTCAAGTCGGAAAATTAGGGAAATCGTTTGCTTTTGTCAACAGGATGGAAATCGAACGGGTCGCCATGCGGATTTTCGGACGTCCTTGCAAAGAATAAGCTCGAAAAAAAACAAGGCGGAAAGCGGCCTGTCTTGACAGGAACAGGCTGTTGTGCTTTTTTGGGCATGGCGAGAGCGCAAAAGACGCCGTGCGAGTCGAATATCCGGACGGTTCCATGCTCGGCCGGACCAGTCGATATTAACATAGAAAGCAAGGTTTGAAAATGCCTCGTAGATCGAAGAAGTTGTCTATAAAATCCAAGGTTTGGATCGAGGACGAAAAAGGCTCCATGGTATTCGGCTTGGGGCGCCTGAAAATTTTGGGCGCCATCGAGGAGCACGGATCGATCCTGGCAGCGGCCAAATCCTTGAACATGAGCTACCGCGCGGCCTGGGGAAAGATCAAGGCCACCGAGGACCGTTTGGGAAAACCGCTTCTTACCCGCCAAGTAGGCGGCTCTTCGGGCGGCGGTTCCGAATTGACCCCGTTCGCGAAGGCGTTGGTCAAAAAATTCAATTACTTGCAGACCCTCGTGGAAAAAGAGGCCGATATTTTTTTCGCCGACCTTTTCACTGTCGATCTTGACCAGAATCAAGGCCGGGACGACGCATCCCCCTGAATCGACCTGAACCGTCAACGCCGCTCCGGAAGGCGGCGCTGACGACCATCGGCGCGACTCGCGCCGCAATGGAGGAAGACATATCCGTCTTTCGCCGCGCCAAGTCTAAATCAATCAGCTGTAGTAATTTATGGTCATCCTTGCCACGAAACCCGCCCGACGGGAACCCAACTGTCT
>CAZNTU010000110.1:10296-17720 GCA_964575975.1 uncultured Desulfobacteraceae bacterium | reverse complement strand
GGTCAAGGGCTGCATACAATGCAGTTGGAAGGCGGAAATGGAGGAAATGGACTAAGCCCACCTAAGGAGAATCGTTTCGATCCGCTGATCCGATTAAAAATTCAGGCTTGGGTTTAACACCGGCCATTTCGAAAGCAGCATGTTTGCAGCGGCGGTCTTGGCCGGCGCCCTTCGCCCGCCTAAAAACAGGCTGCAAACATGCTGCCCGAAATTTCGAAAATTCGGCATCGAGGTTTCCTCCCGTTTTTGTTCCGACGGTTTTCGGCCCCATCTATTGGAGCCGATCAGCGAGCCCCAATTTCCTGCGTTTCCCGTTCGCCCGCAGAGTCTTCGCCTTCCTCGGACTATTCTTCTTGACTCTCTTGCCCGTATTGTTCGCCGGGTTCGCCCTCCCTTCCGTAATCCTCGTTCCCTTCGTCTTCTCCGGAATATTCCTCGCCCTGTTCGACGGAGCGGTTTTCCTCCAAATACCCCCCTTCGGCTCCGCTATCAGATTCGCCATCCTCGTACTCTTCCCAATTTCCTTCCTCGGCAGGCTCGTCCCCTTCTATAATGGTGACAGGAGATCGAACCTCCGCTGTTCCCGCCGGCTTTTCCCCCTGTTCGCGAGTGTCGTTCTCGTCGGAGCCGACGATGATTACCGTGGGGCCCTCCTCGGATGCCGCAAACGAAACTGCCGCCGTGAAAACCAATCCGAGAACCAGAAAAACCGTGATCGATATCTTTCTCGTTCCGTCCATAATCCCTCCATATGTTTGCAGAAAATGTTCAATCCAAACAAACACCGGCATTTTCTGTAAACTCATTCGGGCAGAATATCAAACCCTTTTTGATAAAAAGTGTAGTTTCAGACATACGCCTGCCAACGGGGTTTTCATGGCAAGAGAAGCTCAAAAAGCGGGGAAAATCTTGCCGGGATTCAGGATGCCGTTGGGATCGAACGTTTTCTTGATGTTTTTCATGAGCGCCAGTTCCGCGGGACCTATCTCCTTTGTCAAGTACGGCGCCTTGGTGATCCCCACGCCGTGCTCCCCGGAGATCGTGCCGCCCAGGGCGAGGGTGTAGTCGAACAGGATTTCGACGGTTTTTTCCGTCTCGAGCAAGGCGGCCTTGTCCCTCTTGTCCAACATGACGTTGAAATGGATGTTGCCGTCGCCCGCATGGCCGAAAGCCACGATATTCAGGCCTGTCTTCTCCCTAAGTTCCTTTATTTTCCGGACCATGTCCGGAATCCTGTTCCTCGGAACCACGATGTCCTCGTTGATTTTGTCGGGTCCGTATTGGAACAGCGCGGGGGATATGGCCTTTCTGGCCCGCCATATTTCCTTGGCCTCGAGATCGTCGGCCGCCGCGCGAAACTCCTTCGCCCCTTTGGACCGACAGATTTCGGCGAGCTTCCCTACGCCCGTCTCCACCTCGTTCGGAGAACCGTCCACCGCCATGATCAGCATCGCCCCGGCATCGACCGGGAGACCGATTTTCAGTTGGTGTTCCACGCATACGATGGAGGCGTTGTCCATGAACTCGATGTTTCGGGGCACGATCCCTCTCCGGATGATTTCCGAAACGGTTTCGGCGGCGTCCTCCATGCGGTCGAACCACGCGATGGCCGTTTTTTCCGTTTCTGGAAGAGGCAGCAGTTTCAGCGTGATTTCCGTGATCACGGCCAGCGTTCCCTCGGAACCCGTTAAAAGCCTGGTCAGGTCGTAGCCCACCACTCCCTTCGCGGTGCGCACGCCGGTCCGGATTGTATCGCCCGTGGGCAAAACCGCCCGAAGGCCCAAAACATAATCCCTCGTGACGCCGTACTTTACCGCCCTAGGCCCTCCGGCGCACTCGGCCACGTTCCCCCCCAGCGTCGAGAAATCGGAACTTGCCGGATCGGGCGGGTAAAAAAGACCCTTTTTCTCGACGGCGGCGTGGAACTTCCCCGTGACCACCCCGGGCTGCGCCACGGCGACTAGGTTTTCCGTATCGATGGAAAAAATACGGTTCATACGGGAAAAGGCCAGAATCACGCCCCCTTGCACGGGAACGGCGCCCCCGCTCATTCCGGACCCCGCTCCCCGGGGCACGACGAAGAATCTTTCCTCGTTCGCCAGTTTCAAGATCGAGGAAATTTCTTCCGCCGTTTCCGGAAAGACGACCAAGTCGGGAACACGACTCCTGGCGGCGGCATCGTAGCCGTAGCAGACCAAATCCTCTTTTTTGCGGGAACAATTTTCCCTGCCCGCAATGGCTTCTATTTTTTCGATAGTCTTGTCAGAGATATTCATGAACAGGAAGATAAGGAGAAATCGGAAAATGTGTAGGAGAATGGGTTCTAAATATTTCCGTTTTCGATCTTTTTCTCGAGCAATTCGATCTGTTTCTGAAACGCGCCGTTCTTCTTGAGTTCCTTCTCGACGGCGCCGATGGAATGAAGGGCGGTGGCATGATACCTGTTGAAGCTTTTTCCGATCACTTCCAACGGGGAATCGGTAAACCGCCTGGCAAGATACATCGCGACTTGCCTTGGACGAACCACTTTCTGTTTCCGGGACTTCGAGACCAAATCCTTCTCGGTGACTTCGTACTCCTTGCAAACCAGCTTCTTTATGGAATCGATCGTCACTTGTTTGCGTTTTTTGGAAATGGTCGTCACGACGCTCTCCGCAAGGGAAACATCCATTTTGGTCCCCATCAGCGACGCTTTGGCGGCAACCCCGATGAGCCCGCTTTCAAGCTGCCTCACGTCGTCGGTCAGTTCGCTGGCCAAGTACTCCATAATTTCCCTGGTGACGTCGTATCCCTTCTCCTTCGCCTTCTTGGCCACGATTCTGACTCTCGTCTGGAAATCCGGAGCCTCGATCGGAGAAATGAGGCCGCAGGAAATACGGGACCTCAACTGGTCGCTCATCTTGGGGATTTCGCCGGGCGGAAGGCAACTGCTGAAAATGACTCGTTTGCGAGCGTCGATCAAATAATCCAGCGTCAAGGCCAGCTCCGCCTGCGTACGCTCCTTTCCCGTCAGGAAATGAACGTCTTCCAGCAACAGCACGTCGCAACCGTCCCTGTACTTCTGCTTGAACTTTTCCAAACAGTTGTGCTTGAACGCCTGGACCATTTCGTTGGTGAAATCCTCCGCAGTGATGTAGAAAACCCTGTCCCCCTTGGACTGCGACAGGATGTAATGCCCTACCGCCTGGGAAAGATGGCTCTTTCCCATGCCCGTGCCCGACAGCAGATAGAGCGAGTACTGACTGGAGGCCTTCCCGGCCGCATACGCCAGCGCGGCCGAATAGGCGAAATCGTTGTTCATCCCCACGACGAAATTCTCGAACGTGAAATCGCCACGAAGGCGCCTCCCGTTCTGAGACTGATAGTTGATCATGGGGAGAATCAGCTGGGAACTCGGCGCGAATTCATCCTTGTTCGGTTTCTCGGTTTTTTCGGAAATAACGATCTTGATTCGATTCAACCCTTCGCCCGTGTTTGCCAGTTCCTTTTCGATCATTGCCGCATAGAAGTCCAGCACTCGTTTCCGCGAAAAAAAATTGGGAGCCGAAAGCACCATCGCATTGTTTTCGCGGGATTCGAAAACCAACGGTTCAATCCACATTTTAAAACTGTGGTTCGGAATTTGGTTCCTCAGTTCTGTTTTGATTTCGTTCCAAATTTGTTTCATCGCTCTCCGTCTTTTCCCTTAAAATGAAATAAGAAATAACGTATCCCATTCCCTAACAACATTAGAAACAATATATCCAAAAACATTTAATACTGTCGGAAATTACCGAATGAATTGGATTTCGACGATGTGAAGTTATGCGCGTGTTCAATATGACTGTTATGGAGACTTTTAATCTATCGGGGGTCCAAGTGTCAATCCGAATCTTTAGAGGTTTGCCGGGACTTTCTTAACGGTTTATTAACAATCCGCAAGTTACTGATAATAAAGGGTTTTAAATTCAAACCCCATGGAGACGGGCATAAAACCGAAAGGTATCGGACCTTCGATTCTTTCCATGTATATTCGGCGTATCGCTACTTTTCATCAATTTATTGACAATTCGAAAAAAACGAACATTCTCCGTTTTTCATGTATTTTCTTTGATTTTCTCGAACATTCGGCGCGATGTCTAAGAATCGTTTATAACTTCCGACGTTTTCGACGAACAACTATAATTTATTTGAAAATTCGCGCCGGCGCCTGTAATATGCCGATCATTATGGAACCCGACCGAATCGTAATACGAGGCGCCCGACGGCACAACCTGAAAAACATCGATCTCGAGCTGCCCCGAAACAAGCTTGTGGTGATAACGGGATTGTCGGGCTCCGGAAAATCGACCCTCGCGTTCGACACATTATACGCGGAGGGTCAGCGCAGGTATGTGGAGTCTCTTTCGACATACGCCCGCCAGTTCCTGGAAAGGATGGAGAAGCCCGAGGTGGACGTGATCGAGGGACTTTCCCCCGCCATTTCGATCGAGCAAAAAACGGCGGGGCACAATCCCCGTTCGACGGTCGGAACGGTGACCGAGATTTACGACTATTTGAGGCTTCTGTTCGCAAGGGCGGGCACGCCCCACTGTTATCGTTGCGGAAAGCCGATCGTTTCGGGAAGCGTCGATCAAGCAGTGGACCGAATCATGGGCCTTTCGGAAGGCGCCCGGATCGTTATTCTGGCGCCCCTGCCCTCCGCCGGACCGGACGATTTCGAAAAAAGGCTCGACCAGTTGCGCAAGGACGGGTTCGCGCGTGTTCGAATCGACGGCAAAATTTTGGAAATCGACGAAATCGTCAAGCCGGACAAGACGAAACCGGGCGGGAAAAAGACGGGAAGGAACCGGAGACTCTCGCTCGATGTCGTCGTGGACCGCCTTATAATAAAGGACAAGATCGTCAATCGGTTGGCGGACTCGCTCGAAATGGCGCTGTCGTTGTCCGAGGGCGTGGCGGTGGTGGACGTGATCGGAGCGGACCCGGTCGTTTTCAGCGAGAAGGCCGCCTGTCTCGATTGCAGCGTCAGCTACCCGGAATTTACGCCGGCCAGCTTTTCGTTCAATTCTCCCAGGGGCGCCTGTCCACATTGCGACGGTCTTGGCGCCAAAACGGAAATAGACCCCGAATTGATATTTCCGAACCCCAATTTGTCCTTGAGGGAGGGAGCGGCCGCGCCATGGTCGAACAAGAATTCCGTGAGTTTTTTCGAGTTTCTGGATGCGCTGACCCGTCGATACGGCGCGGACATATACACGCCGGTCAAGGACTTGCCCGAAAAATTCGTTGATGTCCTCCTGCACGGTTCCGGCGACGACAAGATCGCTTTCTATTTCGAAACCGGCAACAAGCGGGTGACGGTTCGGAAGCCCTTCGAGGGCATAATTCCCAAACTGGAACGCAGGTACCTGGAAACCGAATCCCCGCGCGCCAGGGAGGAAATCGAACGGTTCATGACGTTTCGCCCCTGTTCGGAATGCGGCGGCTCGAGATTGAATCGGGAAAGCCGGTCGGTGAAGATCGACGGCAAGAACATTCACGACATAACAACCATGCCCGTGACAAGGATTCTCGATTTTCTTTCCGGACTTTCGTTCGAGGGGCAAAAGGCCGCGGTCGCGGACCGGATATTAAAGGAAACAACCGACCGGCTCGAGTTTATTCGGAGAGTGGGCCTGGGATATTTGACTCTGGACCGCTCCGCCAATACCCTCTCCGGGGGGGAAAGCCAGCGGATTCGACTCGCCACCCAGATCGGCTCCAAGCTCACCGGCGTCATGTACGTCCTCGACGAACCTTCCATCGGCCTTCATCAGCGCGACAACCGCCGCCTGCTGGAAACGCTGGTTCGAATGCGGGACTTGGGCAATTCGGTCCTGGTGGTGGAGCACGACGAAGAAACCATCCAAGCGGCCGACCACGTGGTGGACATGGGACCGGGGGCCGGCGCAAACGGGGGAGAGGTCGTCTTTTCGGGAAGCCCCGAGGAACTTTTGAAGTGCGACGAGTCCCTTACCGGTCAATATTTGTCCGGCAAAAGGAAAATCGAGACGCCGTCGAAAAGAAGATCCGGAATCGGCGCCTGCCTTCAATTGAAAGGGGTTTCCGAAAACAATCTGAAAAACATCGACGTCGCTTTCCCTCTGGGATGCTTCGTCTGCGTGACGGGCGTTTCCGGTTCGGGAAAGTCCACGCTTGTCCTGGAAACTCTCTATCGGGCGCTGTCCCAAAGGCTTTACCGGTCCAGAACCTCCGCCGGACGCCACACGGAAATTACCGGACTGGAACACGTCGACAAGGTAATCCATATCGACCAGTCGCCCATCGGGAAAACACCTAGGAGCAACCCCGCGACCTACATCGGGGCCTTCAGTTTCATCAGGGAATTGTTTTCGAAAACTCCCGAGGCGAAGGTCAGAGGATACAAGCCCGGGCGGTTCAGTTTCAACGTGAAGGGCGGAAGGTGCGAAGCGTGCGACGGGGACGGGGTCGTGAAAATCGAAATGCATTTTCTCCCGGACGTTTACGTGACGTGCGACGTCTGCCGGGGAAAACGGTACAACAGGGAAACGCTGGAAATCCGCTACAAGGGGGCGACGATAGCCGACGTTCTGGACATGACGGTCAACCAGTCGCTTCGCTTTTTCGAGAATATCGGAAACATTCGGACCAAGCTTCAGACCGTGATCGACGTAGGCCTGGGATATGTCAAACTGGGGCAGTCCGCCACCACTCTATCGGGCGGAGAGGCCCAACGAGTCAAACTCTCCAGGGAACTTGGCAAACGAGCCACCGGCAGGACAGTGTACATCCTGGACGAACCGACAACCGGACTTCACATGGAGGACGTCAGAAAGCTCCTGGAAGTTTTGAACCGTCTCGTTGACGAGGGTAACACGGTGGTGGCCATCGAGCACGACCTGGACGTGGTCAAGTCCGCCGACCACATTGTCGATCTTGGGCCGGAGGGCGGGGACGAGGGAGGGTATGTAGTGGATTGCGGCACGCCGGAACACATCGCCCGAAACCCGAACTCGCACACCGGCCGCTATTTGAAAAAAGCGCTTTAATCTCCAAACTGGAGAATCAAGTGGCGACGCCTCAGCCTCTCGGCCTGCACTTGGGAGGGGCGAATCCTCCCGAACCTTTGGGGATGCCCATCGGACGAACCGCCGCGGCGGACATCAACTTCCGAACGTCGGCGCAGTCGCATTTCGGACATTTCGGCGCGGGGTCCTCGTGGGAAAAAGCTATCTGCTCGAAACAATGGCAGCAGCCATGGCATTGATACTCGTAAATCGGCATCTCGATCAAACCTCCCTTGGCGATATTTTCCGGCTGGTTTTAGGCTTCAACCCAAAACCAACCGATCTGCGATTTTTAAATAAAAATATAGATACCCTATCGAACAGGGGAATTTCAAGCAAGTTTTCCCCCGGCAT
>CAZNTU010000110.1:0-10196 GCA_964575975.1 uncultured Desulfobacteraceae bacterium | reverse complement strand
GATTTCAAGAATCCTCCGTCTCCGAAAGTTCGCTTTGCAGCAAGGAAACCGCCCGGAATTGTTCCGGATGGTCTCTCAATACCTTGGCCAAATCGATTACCGCATTGAAAACTTCCTCGCCCAAAAGCATCCTGTTCTGCTCGAGATAGTGTTCCCGTCCCCTTTTCCGCCTTTGCCTGCGCTGCCACGCGCGGGTCCAGACGACGGAAAGGTTCCCGCAAACATCGACGTTCAGGATTCTGTCCAATTCGCCCTTGTCGAACCAATAGCCATCGCACGGGCCGCATTTTTCTATATAGAAAGGCGGGTCCATTTCCAATTTGGCCCGGATCATCAAACGACGGCACTCGGGACACAAACCGGTTTTCGAATCCGACTGCGCTTTTGCCGCCGGAGGCGCCTCCGGGAAATCCGTTGCCTTTTCTTCGTCATGAAGAACGCACATCTTGTTCAGGTTCGAGTCGTGAAGCCAAATCCCGTCGCAACCCGGGCAGGCCAAGACCGCCGACGGGCCGACTCCATCGAATTCGGCACTTCTCGGTTCCAGATGACAATCCTTGCATTTCGGACAAAACATCGCTCCTCCTTTCGATATCACGGGTTCGTTTCCATATAAGATAGCAAGCTACATTCCCCATACCTTGAGGCGGCAAATGGACAGTTCCCTGTTTTCCTGATCGTACCCTGCCTCGAACCAAACTCCCGGCCGGATTCGGCAGCCGGACACCCGCGCCGCAGTGGAAGGCGGCGCTGCCGGACGTCGGCTGTATTCTGCCCCGGGACGAAGAAACGGAAAAACGAAAATCCGGAGAGGACGGTCTTCAACCGTCGGACCGGGAACGCGTTTTGGCCTTTATTTTTTTCAGATATCTCTCGATTTCCTCGGGTTTCAGGACTTTCAACAATTCCTCCGGGTTCAGGGCTTTCAACAATTTCTCGGTGCCAAGGACTTTCAAGACCTCCTCGGGCCCGAGACCCCTCAGCCGCTCCTCGGGCCCCAGCCTTTCGAGCAAATCTTCGATATCCTTCTCTGTGAGGCTCCGAAGCACCTCGTCCTTGATCTCCCTGTTGAAGTCCTCCATGGTGTAGGTCATGAAAACCTCCTCGGCGATGTAGTTTTCCAGAAGCCGCTTGACCACGCGGCTCGCCGGTATTTTCCACCGGTAGCGCCCCGCGCCGTACATCACCTTTTCCGGGGCGGCGCTGAAGAGAAGCCAGGGAAGGTTACGCTCCGCCTTTTCGACCCTGCTTGTCACGATGGTCCGCACCGTGCGAACGCCCCACGCGAAGTCGTAGACTCCCGGCTTGAAAGGTCGGAACCCGCATTGTTCCGCCAGCTTTTGGGGAAACCGCACGCAGACCGCGTAAAGGCGGAAGTCCTCCTCGGGCAGGAGCCTGTCCAACGACGGGCTCGCCTGCTTCCTGTAATTTACGTAGTGACCGGCCAGCTCCTCCACCGCCCAGTGGTCCGGCGTCTGCCGGTGGGACTTGAACGTGACCAGATTGTGGGCGGAGAGATCCTCGAACCCGTCCGGCAGGACCTCCGGCCCCCTTTCCACGACCACCACGTCCAGCAGCTGCCGCATCAGGGAAAGATCCTTCTCGATCTCCACCCTGTAGGAAGTCTCGTGAAAAAAGTCCGTCAGAGCCAGTCCGAACAGCCGGTGCCATTGTATCATGGGATTTCGCTCCGCCATCAAGCCAAAACAGGTTCGTCGCCTTCTTCGGGCCGAACAAAAAAACCGCCTTTTTTCGCATCCCCGCAGCCGATCGTTTCCGAATCCATTATTTGTCATCGCCGGCCCTCGCGTCAACGACAATTTTCACCGGACCCGAACGCTCCGGCCGCGGCGGTTCGTTAAGGTGCATCGGCTTTGGCCGTTGGGGAAAAACAGGTTCCGCGTCCCGACCGCGGAAACCTGTCCGCGCAAATCCAAACAGGTCGAGATCCGCGACCGTCGCGGAGCCGTTCGATGCCGCACCGCCGGCCTCGGACGTCGAACATCGGCGGGGAACAAAACCGGACGGAAGAATCGCCTTCGATATGGCTTGGCTTGGACGAGAGCGAAGCCGACCCGTTCGCCATTCTCTCGGTTACGGGAGGCAAGAGGCAAATGGACAGTCTCGAAATGTATCCGCATCCAGAAAAGGACGGGAACGGAAACAAGGCCGTTTTTCTCGTCGGGGGAATCGGCCGTCCGCCCATGGAAACAAGGGCGAGCATCAACAGGCTGGAAGCCGGGGACCGGCTTTTCATCATGAAGGACGTCCAAAACCGGCCTTTGCGCCCTGACCGCTCCTTGGCCCGATCGAAAGAAAACAGAAAAGCCTCCGAATCCGGAGGCTTTTCCTTTTTAACGCTTATTCGAATCTATTTCAGGATTTCGCGATCTTCACCGCGCACACCTTGAATTCCGGAATTTTCGAAACCGGGTCCAGAGCGGCGTTGGTCAGCCGGTTGGCGGCTGCGGCGGCGTAGTGGAACGGCAGGAACACCGTGCCGCTGACGGCCTTGTCCGAAACCTTGACGTCGGCCTCGATCTCTCCCCTGCGGGAGGCGATCTTGACCTTCTGGCCGTCCAGAAGATTCAACTTGCCGGCGTCCTGCGCGGAAATCTCCACGTAGGTTCCGGGGGCGCGCTCGTTCAAGCCTTCCGACTTCATGGTCATGGTGCCGGTGTGGTACTGGTACAGCAGCCTTCCCGTGGTCAGATAAAGCGGGTATTCGTCGTCGATCTGCTCGGCCGGCGGAATGTACTCGATGGCGTGGAGCATGCCCTTTCCTCTCGTGAACTGTCCGATATGGAGGATCGGCGTTCCCGGATGCTCAGTGTTGGGACAGGGCCAGTGAATGCCTTCCTCCTCGATGCGCGCGTAGGTGATGCCGGCGTAGGAGGGAGTAACTTTCCTGATCTCCTCGAAAATCTGCTCGCTGTTATCGTACTTCATCTCGTAGCCCATGCGGCTCGCGATCTCGCAGGTGATCCACCAGTCGTCCTTGGCTTGTCCCGGCGGTTCCACGGCTTTTCTGACCCTGGCCACGCGCCGCTCCGTGTTGGAGAAGGTGCCGTCCTTTTCCGCGAAGCAGGCGGAGGGAAGAACCACGTCGGCCATCTGCGCGGTCTCGGTCATGAAGATGTCCTGCACGACCAGAAAATCCAGGTGCTTCATGGCATGTTCCACATGGCTCAGATCGGCGTCGGACACCAGCGGGTTCTCTCCGATGATGTACATGGCCTTCATTTCGCCCGTGTGAATCTTGGGAATCATGTCGGTAACCACCAAGCCGGGCTTGGACGGAATGCCCTGGACGCCCCAGACTTCCTCCAGGACTTTCCTGGCGGCTTCGTCCGTGACGGGCTTGTACGCGGGGAACACGTTGGGAAGTCCGCCCATGTCGCAGGCGCCCTGCACGTTGTTCTGGCCGCGAAGAGGGTTGACTCCCGCGCCTTCCTTGCCCATCTGCCCGCAGATCATGGCCAAATTCGCGAGCGATTTGACGTTGTCCGTGCCCGTGATGTGCTGGGTGATGCCCATGCAGTAGCAGATGCTTCCCCGCTCCGCCTGGGCGAACACGCGGGCGGCCTCCGCCAGATCGGCGGCCGGAATGCCCGTGATTTTCTCGACGTATTCCGGGGTGTATTTCTCGACGGTCTTCTTCAACGCCTCGAAGTTCTCCGTGCGCTCTTGCACGAACTTCTTGTCGTAGAGGCCTTCCTTGATGACGACGTTGATCATGCCGTTGATCCAGGCGACGTCCGTGCCGAGGTTCTGTCTCAGCCAGAGGTGCGCGTGCTCGGCGAGCTTGATTCTTCTGGGATCGACAAGGATGAGTTTCGCGCCCTTGTTCTTGACGGCCCTCTTCATGAAACTGGAGAGCACGGGGTGGTTTTCCGTGGTGTTGGAGCCCGTCACGAGGATTACATCGGCCTTTTCGATGCAGCCGATGGTGTTGGTCATCGCTCCGCTTCCGAATGCCGCGGCCAGACCGGCCACTGTGGAGCTATGTCAGAGACGGGCGCAATGGTCGATGTTGTTCGTTTTCAACACCGCTCGCGCGAACTTGTTCGCGATGTAGTTTTCCTCGTTGGTGACCCTGGCGGAAGTCAGCACGCCCATGGTGTCGGCGCCGTGCTTTTCCTTGATTTCGGAGAACCTCTTGGCCACGTAGTCGAGCGCCTTGTCCCAGGACACCTTCACGAACTGGCCGTTTTCCTTGATCATCGGCTTGGTCAAGCGTTCCGGGGAATTGACGAAGTCGTACCCGAAGCGTCCCTTCACGCACAGGCTGCCGTGGTTGGGCGCGGCGTCGTAGCCGTTCACCTTCGCCACCTGGCCGTCCTTGACGTGCAGTTCGAGCTGGCAGCCCACGCCGCAGTAACTGCAAGTGGTCCTGACCTTTTTGGTCTCCCACGGACGCACCTGGTAGCGGACGTCCTTCTCCACCAGCGCTCCCACGGGGCAGGCCTGGACGCACTCGCCGCAGAACACGCAGTCGGAGTCCTTCAAGGGGCGGTCGCCGGACGCCACGATCTTGGTCTCGGCCCCGCGGTACCCGAAGTTGATGGCGTTGTTGACCTGGACCTCGTTGCAGGCCTGCACGCACCGTCCGCACTGGATGCAGCGGGAGAAGTCCCTCACGATGAACGGGTTGACCGTCTCCATGGGGTACTTGTTTCCGGTGGCCGGAAACATGTCCCCGGACACCTGGTAGCGGTAGGCCAGGTCCTGAAGGCGGCAGTCGCCCCAGACCGGGCAAAGCTGGTCGCTTTGGTCGTCCTCCTGGACGTTCAACTGGAACCGTGTCCAGTCCTTGTCGTCGGAGCCGCGAACGGCGCAGTTGTGGTTTCCGGAGGAAAGCAGAAGCTGGACGATCAGCTTGCGGGCCTCGATCACGGGCTGGCTTTCCGTGCGAACCACCATCTTGTTTCCGGCGGGCGTGGCGCAGGAGGCGACAAGACTCCGGGCGCCTTCCACCTCGACTACGCAAACGCGGCAGGCGCCGGTGGGCGTGGCGCCTTTCAAATGGCACAGCGTGGGAATGTCCACCGAATTTCTGCGCGCGACTTCCAGAATGGTCTCCCCCGGCTCGAACGCGAATTCGTTCCCGTTGATTGTAATAATGTTTTTTTCCGCCATGATTGTAATCACACTCCTTGAATGGGTTGAAAAAACATGGAAATTCTATGTTCAAAATCCCGTGGTCGGCCGTCGGCTCCCGAACTCGGCCTCGCAAGGGGAATTCTTGGTCACGTGTTTTTCGAGCTTCGCGCACCAGATGGACTGGAACGTCCTGCAACTGCCGTCCAAAGCGTCCGCCTTCGCGAATCCGGCATGCTCGCAACGAAGGTCGCACCACTTGATCCGGTGGGTCGAGACGCCGGCGTTTTTGTCCTTGCCTTCCGTCATCGCTAATCCGCAAAAATCTCCAAGTCCGTTTTTCTTCCGCGAACATGCTCCCGGACCCGGTTGTAAAAATCGTCCCGCGACACGCCGTACTTGACGGCCCCGTCGAGGGTCCTCACGGCCAAGGTACCTTGCTCCTTTTCCTTTTCTCCAATGGTCAGCATCAGGGGAATCTGGCTCAGCTGGGCGTCCCGGATTTTCTTCTTCAAACTCTCGCTGCGGTCGTCCAGCTCGACCCTGAATCCTTTCCTGACCATTTCGTCCTTTACTTCCGACGCGAAGGGGATCAAGTCGTCGTTTATCGGCAGAAGCTTGATCTGCACGGGCGCGAGCCACAGGGGAAACTTTCCGGCGAAATGTTCCACGAGTATTCCCAGGAAACGCTCGATGGAACCGTAAATGACCCGGTGAATCATGATGGGCCTGTGCCGGTCGTTGTCCTGCCCGATGTAGTGAAGATTGAACCTTTCGGGAAGCGACATGTCTAATTGGACCGTTCCGCACTGCCAGGTCCGGCCGATGGCGTCCTTGATGTGGACGTCGATCTTGGGACCGTAGAACGCGCCGTCGCCCTCGTTGATCTTGTATTCCTGGCCGTATTCGTCCAACGCGGCCTTGAGGCCGTT
Source organism: uncultured Desulfobacteraceae bacterium (assembly GCA_964575975.1). GTDB lineage: Bacteria > Desulfobacterota > Desulfobacteria > Desulfobacterales > SKZT01. Next base: position 4,164 of record CAZNTU010000110.1, on the reverse strand, counting down.
GGTGGCGGTTTCCCATTGCTCGTCCGTTCCGATGGACTTTTCGGGCCTGGTGGAAAGCTCCAGGTGGAATGTAAGGCCGAACGTGCTGTAGATACGTTCCACCAATTTCAATACGCCGAGGATTTCCTGCCGGATCTGGTCCGGCCGCATGAAGATGTGGGCGTCGTCCTGGTGGAACACGCGAACGCGAAACAAGCCGGACAGCACTCCGCTCAGCTCGTGCCTGTGGACCATGCCGATCTCCGCGGAACGAAGGGGCAGCTCCTTGTAGCTGTGCGGACGGGAAGCGTACAGGAGCATGCCGCCGGGGCAGTTCATGGGCTTGATCGCGTATTCGGTCTCGTCCACGACGGTGGTGTACATGTTTTCCCGGTAGTTCTCCCAGTGGCCGCTTCTTTCCCAGAGGCTCCTGTGGAGCATGATCGGGGTCTTGGTCTCCACGTACCCGGCCGCCCGATGCTCCTCTCGCCAGTAGTTCAAAAGCTCGTTCCAAAGCTCCATTCCCTTGGCGTGGAAAAAAGGCATTCCGGGGGCCTCGTCGTGAAAGCTGAACAAGTCGAGCGCGGCGCCGATTTTCCTGTGGTCCCTTTTTCGGGCTTCCTCCAGAAACGCCAGATAGTCGTCGAGGTCCTTCTTCGCGAAAAAGGCCGTCCCGTATATTCTCTGGAGCTGCTCCCGGTTCTGGTCCGCCCTCCAGTAGGCGCCCGAAACCTTGGTCAGCTTGAACGCCTTGACAAAACCCGTGTCCGGAACGTGAGGCCCCCTGCAAAGATCCGTGAACTCGCCCTGGTCGTAGAAGGAAATCGTCTTTCCGTCGAGTTCGGAAATCATCTCCCGCTTGTAGGGCTCGTCCTTGTAGAATTCGAGAGCCTCGTCCTTGGACACGATTCTCCTTTTCACAGGGTACTTGGCCTTGACGATCTTCTTCATTTCTTCTTCGATTTTCGGAAAATCGTCCTCGGATACGGCCGCCATGTCGATGTCGTAATAGAAGCCGTTTTCGATGGCGGGACCGATGGTCAGCTTGGCGTCCTTGTACAGTCTCAAAATGGCCTGGGCCATGACGTGGGCGGCGGTGTGGCGCAGAATGTGCAAAGCCTCGGGGTCCTTGGCCGTGACAAACCGAACCTTGGCGTCGCTTGCGATCTCCCGGCTCAAATCGGCAGGTTCGCCGTCGATTTCCATGGCGACGCAGTTTCTGGCGAACCCCTCGGATATGCTCTTCGCCACGTCGAAGCCCGTGGGGTTCTTTTCGAAGGTTTTTGTCGTTTCATCCGGAAATGTTATGTTTACCATCTGTCATGCTCAAACGAACGAATCGTAGATTTCTTTGTTGTCAAATACGAGCGACAAGCCAATTGGGGAGGATATAGCAACTTCGCTGGGTTGTAAAGGAAAAACTGAACCCTCCGACATGGACTTTGACGTTGTTAGCTGTTATTTTTTCTGGTATTTGAAAAACAATGGAGCATGAACAAAAAAGGAGAACGCAATCAATTCGTTTTGCAAGGCCACAAATTGAAACCCTTCGAAGTATAAAAGGAAACGATGCCGACGCTGAATTATGAAATAATCGAGACTCGCGAGGAATTCGAGGCTCTGGTAGAACATATCGACAGGCAGGATGTGGTGGCGGTGGATGTGGAGGCCGACTCCATGTTCCATTTCAAGGAGAAGGTGTGCCTGATTCAGTTGGCCGTGGACGACCGCAGCTACGTTGTCGATCCGTTCAAAATAGAGGATTTGTCGCCGCTGAAGCGCCCGTTCGGAAACCCGGCGATAAGGAAGATTTTCCATGGCGCGGACTACGACGTGCGATCCCTTTACAGGGACTTCGGGATCGTCATTGCGAATCTGTTCGACACGCAGTTGGCCAGTCGTTTCGTCGGGGCGAAAAGCACCGGTCTGGAAGCCGTGGTGCAAAAGCGGTTCGACGTGCATTTGAACAAGAAGTACCAGAAAAAGGACTGGTCGGAAAGGCCTCTTCCCGAAAAAATGATCGAATATGCGGCCCGGGACGCCATTTATTTGAAACCTCTGGCGGAAATCCTCCAGAAGGAACTGGAAGAGAAGGGACGCACGGAATGGGTCAGGGAGGAATGCGAACTCTTGAGTCTCGTGCGCACGCCGGACAACAACGGCGAGCCGCTTTTCTTGAAGTTCAAGGGGGCCGGACGCCTCAACCGCCGACGTCTGGCCGTTCTGGAATCTCTTTTGCGACTGAGGCTGAAAATCGCGGAGGAAAAGGACCGTCCCCTGTTCAAGGTTTTCTCCAACGTTTCCGCCATGAAGCTTGCCGCAGTCGCCCCCACGGAAATGAAGGACCTCCAGGAGACCAGGGCGCTAAGCGCCAAGCAGATAAACATGTTCGGAGGAGCGGCGATTTCGGCGATTCGGTCTGCCTACGACATACCGTTCAACGAACTTCCCAAATATCCTCGGAAAAAGGCCCCCGTCGTGGATCCGCACGTGCCCGCAAGGGTGAAGGCCCTCAAGGACTGGAGAGATTCCCGCGCGAAAAAGCTCAAGGTCGAACCGTCCATAGTCGGGGCCAAGGCTGCCCTCATAAGCCTCGCCGTCCAAAAGCCCAGAAACATGGACGACCTCGACCTGATCGGCGAACTGAGAAATTGGCAGAAAAAAGAGTTCGGAAAAAGCATTCTAGAAATTTTAAACAATTGCCCTTGAACGCAAAAGAGGCGGAAAGGAGTAAAAATGGAGGAAAGGCTGTTTTTCGAATCCGGCGATTTGAAACTGGAAGCCTGCCTGGATCTTCAACCCGGAGGCAAAGGCGTGGTGGTGACCCATCCCCACCCGCTCTACGGGGGCGACATGGAAAATCTGGTGGTGGAGCTGATCGCGGGGGTTTACCGGAAAAAAGGCTTTTCGACCCTTCGGTTCAATTTTCGCGGCGCGGGCGCCAGCGACGGCGTATACTCGAACGGAACGGGCGAGGCCCAAGACGTCCGGGCCGCCGCCGAGTTGCTGAAAAGAAAGGGCGCGGATCGAATCCACTTGGCAGGATACTCTTTCGGCGCGTGGGTGAACGCGCAAATGAATTGCGAAAATATCTTCGAGAGCATGGTCATGGTTTCCCCTCCGGTAGCCTTCATGGATTTCGGCCCCGCGAAACCCATCGAAAGCCTCTCCCTAGTTGTCACGGGAAGCGCCGACGAGCTGGCGCCCCCGTCTCTCCTGGAAAAATACGTCCCCGCCTGGAATCCCTCGGCCTTCCTCGAAATCATAGAAGGAGCCGACCATTTCTTCTGGGAAAAATTCAGGACGCTGGACGAGGTTCTTTCCTCCCGCGTGTGATTACAGCCGCCAGTACATGACACCGTCGGACGCGGCCTCGGCGGGGTCGAACATCCCCTTAGCGTCCAGCACGACCGGTTCGCCGTTCTCGCACATTTTCGCGATTCCCGCGATTCCCATCCTGCGATATTGTTCATGGCTCACGGCTACTATCGCGGCGTCCATGCCTACGAATTCCTCCAGCCCGGACAGACGTACCCCGTAGTACTTCCAGGCCTCCTCCGGGTCGGCCATGGGATCGTGGACCAGCACGTCCACGCCGTACTCCTTCAATTCTTCGACGATGTCCACGACGCGGGTATTTCTCAAGTCCGGAACGTTTTCCTTGAACGTGAACCCCAACACCGCGACGCGGGCGTCCTTGACTCTTCTTCCCGCGCGAATGAGCATCTTCACCGTCCTTTCGGCGATGTATTTTCCCATTCCGTCGTTGATTCTTCGTCCGGCGAGGATCATTTCCGGATGATACCCCAGAGACTCGGCCCGGAACGTCAAATAGTACGGGTCCACCCCGATGCAGTGCCCGCCGACAAGGCCGGGCCGAAATGGCAGGAAGTTCCATTTGGTTCCCGCCGCCTCCAACACTTCCAGTGTGTCGATGTCCATCTTGTCGAAAATCATGGACAATTCGTTCATCAGCGCGATGTTCAGGTCCCGCTGGGTGTTTTCGATCACCTTGGCCGCCTCGGCGACCTTGATCGATGTAGCCTTGTGGATGCCCGCGCTCACGATTTTGCCGTAGACCAGGCTCAGAAGCTCCAGCGTGGCCGGGTCCGAACCCGACACGACTTTAACGATCTTGTCCACGGTGTGGACCTTGTCGCCGGAGTTGATGCGCTCCGGAGAATA
>CAZNTU010000109.1:1980-17824 GCA_964575975.1 uncultured Desulfobacteraceae bacterium | reverse complement strand
TTTCGTCCCCACAATGGTTTTGATCGACGGTTTTCCGTTCGAAAGCGACGACCGGACGCAGTTGGAGGACCTGAAGGCCTTGGCGAAGGAGCTGGGATTCCACGTTTGGTTCACCATGACGACCCATCGCCATGTGCAACCGGGACCGGACGGACTTCCGCCGACCTTTTCCCGGGTGGAGGACCTGTTCGAAGTGGCGCTGCAGTTGATTCCCGAAGAGAAAGCCGTAAAAGTGAAGGCGTTGAAGGGCCTTCCCGGAAAATCCACCCTGCGGCTGGACCCATCCACCTTGCTGCTTACCTAATAAAGAATTCTCTCGGTCTAAAAAAACGCCGCGAATACGCGGCGTTTTTTATTCGCATCGGATCGGCTGCCTTCGAGCCATACCTGTTCGGAAGGTCGCTTTTTCGTTTTTCAAATGTCAGCTTTCGCGCACGAGCGCGCCGAGCCCTGCGGAATTCAATGCGTGATTCAACAGCCGATGCGTATCGAATTCGTTCTCTATTTTCAGCGCCTTTTCGGCAAGCTCGCGCCCCTGCCTCGTGGTAAAACTTCGGATGGTCCATTTGACGCGCGGCAGGCTTGACGGGTTCATGCTCAGCGAGTCTACGCCGAGGCCCAGCAGCAGAAGGGCGGATGCCGGATCGCCGGCCATTTCGCCGCATACCCCGACCGGCTTGTTGTGACGGCGGGACCTTCGGACGATATCGCGCACGACGTGGACCACGGCGGGATGCAGATTGTCGTTCAAGCCCTCCGCCTGGGGGTTGCCTCTGTCCACGGCCAGCAAATACTGGATAAGATCGTTCGTTCCGATGGAGAAAAAATCCACGCGTTTCGACAGCTCGGCGATTAAATAGACGGCCGATGGCACTTCGATCATGGCCCCAATATCCGGCCTTGAGACAGCCAGTCCTTCCGCCGCCAAATCCATGCGGGCGCGGTCCAGAAGGTCGAGGGCCGCGTCGATTTCGCCAATCCGGCCGATCATGGGAAAAAGGACCCGCAGGTTCTCTATCCCGGCATTGGCGCGCAACAACGCCCGCAGCTGCGTCAAAAAAATGTCGGGGTTGTCGAGGGTGAAACGTATTCCGCGCCGGCCCAGAAAAGGGTTGGTTTCGGCTATGGTGAAAAATGGCAGCTTCTTGTCGCCGCCGGTGTCCAAAGTTCTTATCGTCACGGGCTTTGGAGCGAAGGATTCCAGCAGATGGCGGTAGAGACGATACTGGTCGTCCTCCGTGGGAAGCGTCTCGCGCGCGATGAAGAAAAATTCCGTCCGGTACAGGCCAACGCCTTCGTATTCTTGGGCAAGCATCGAGAAGTCTTCGTCGCCGATGCCCAAGTTCACGTGCAATGGAATCGACACCCCGTCCAAGGTTTGGGCCGGAAGGTGGCGAAGGGCTTCGACTCGGGCGGAGACGGCCTTTTCCTCACCCATGCGCTGCCGAAACTCGCGAATGTCCTCGGGCGAGGGATTGATGCAGACAACCCCTCGGTTGCCGTCGACGGTGATGTCGCAATCCTCTACGTGGCCGATCGGAAGGTCGGTCAGTCCCATGACGGCGGGAATGCCCAACGCACGGCAAACGATCGCGACATGCGATAAAGCCGAACCCTGGATGCAAACGACGCCGGCCAGACGATCCCGCAGCATGTTTGAAATCGCGACAGGACCGACTTCCGTTCCAGCCAGGATGCACTGCTTCGGATAGGTCCGCGTCCCGGACTCGGCCTTTTGCAAATGCCCAAGTATCTGCCTGCCGATGTTGCGGATGTCTTCGGCTCGCGCGGCGAGATAAGGATCGCTCATCCGCTCGAAGACGCGCGCCATCTCGAAAATGGTGTCTCTTAAAGCGCCGCGCGCCCATTGCCCCTTTCGAATCCTCGCCACCGCGCCGGCGGTCAACTTGTCGGATTCCAGCATCATGGCGTAAGCATCGAAGAGGGACAGAACCTCGCCGGACAAATGGGCGCTCATGCGTTCCTTGCCGGCGTGCAATTCGTTTTTGGCCGACAGGACGGCGGCCTTGAAAGTCCGTATTTCCGAATCGATGTCCAGTGCTTTGCGGTCGGGGATCGAATGCAGGTCCGTAGATTGCGGCAGCACGATTTTACCGATGGACAGGCCTGGAGCGCAGGCGATTCCGCGGATTGAAATCCTCCCCCGCTCGGTTTCGTTCAGTCGCCGCCTGAAATCCCATTTTGACAGAAGGCGATGGATCGCGCTCCCGAGCTGGATGGCGAGCGTCGAAAAAAAAGCCGCTTGGTCGTCTTCAAAGCGGCGCCGTTCGCGCTTCCGGGCCACCAGCACGCCCAATACGCGACCGCGATGAATGACGGGCACGGCCATAAAGGCGTGAAGCGACTCGTCCCCGATCCCCGGGAAGCGGCGGAAGCCTGGATGATCGACTGCATCCGACAGGTTGACGGTTTCTTCATGCGCGGCCACCCAGCCAACCAGACCCTCTTCGGGAAATGCCCGAACCTCGTCCGTTTCGGCGGGAATCGATCCATCCGCAGCCATCAAGAGGTACCGGTCGTTTTGGACGTCGTTGACATACGCGGAGCAAGCGTCCGCATCCATGGACGATCTGGAGCGTTTTACGACCAACGCCAGCGCCTCGTCCAAATGCGTCGCGCTCTCGACCTCTTTTACAATTTGGTTTGAATTTTGAATCATGACGATACATTAAACTTGAGCGACGAAAATAGCAACATGATCGACAACACGAGGGGTTTTTAGGAGACAGGCGCCTCTTTGGAATCCACCGCGAAGTTCAATCGAGCGTTGTATCGCCGCAGAATATCGCGGCCCTTCGTAAAAAAACTCAACGGATATCGTTCCTGGTAACGCTCGCGATCGAACCAGAGATGACCTTGCTCCTGCCATAACGCTTCCGGAACGGTCGCGTTTTCCGAAAGCCTTTCGAAGACGCGTTGCAGCACGCCGGCTGCATAGAAAACAGTGTTGGCCGCCTTGAATTGGTCCCGCCATGAATCCCGGGGCGGCGGGGGAGTGTCGTCCCCCTGGTAATTGACCGCGTAGGGATAGGGATGGCGATAGGTGGGGCAAAGCAGCATGTTTTTCTCCTGTCCCGGAAAAAGATAGGACGAGTCCTCCTCGACCAGTATCAGGTTCGCCAGCATGCCTTCGTCCTTTTCGGAATTCGGCAGGAGCAACGCGGGATCATCGAACGATCGGCGAATTATTTCTTGATATGTTTCGCGACCGTAGTGGATCATGCGCAAATCTTTTTTGTAATTCCCGAAATAATGTTCGGGCTGAAACCGATCGCAAATCTTGCGATCCATATGACGGCCGATCCGTTCGGTATCGAAGCAATCCTCCCGCGAATATACGTCGTAGCGGTTTTTCCATTGGGGGTCGCCGCCGGCGTCGATGGCCATCCGAACCACCTTTTCGGCGAGGTCGAGGTTTCGGGAGCGGACCCCCGAGCTGAAGAAAGCCGGGCGGACGAATTCCTGTTCGAAAAGAAAACGAAAAAACTCGACGCACCCGGGAGTCGTCACGCTCTCCACTTGGTAAGGAACGCCGTTATGCTCGAATTCGACCGTAAAAAAACGGTCGTCGCGGTGGTGAACGGGATCGAGCCAATCTCTCTTGCGGAGTTCGGCGACTTGCATGCTGGTCAGAAAGTCGTCTATGTCCATTGCGATTACTACGATGGGACAACGATGTCTTTGTTCCACGTCAAAACCTTTCTTCTACTGTCATGGTCGGCTTTTCCGCTGGATTGCCGGATTCGATCATAGCTCGATTTTTACTCTACTATCTCCAATACGGTCTTCCTGCGGGATTTCGCGGATGCACAGCTGAGAATTGTTCTCAGGGCCTCCGCGTTTCGTCCCTGTTTTCCGATTACCTTTCCGAGGTCCGCCTTGGCGACCGACAACTCCAGGATCGTTGTTTGACCGCCCGAGATTTCGTTTATTCTGACTTCGCCGGGGTAATCAACGAGTGCCTCTACCAATGCTACTATCAACTCTTTCATGACAACTCCTTCTATCATATCTACTGATGTTAAAGTGAAAAAAAACTTTCGAGTTCTAGTAGAGTAATCTGGATCTTGTCGCCCGTCAATGAGGAATAATGCCCAATTCACATGGGTAAGAACAAAATTGCACGGACATCCAAGATCGAGATTTTCCCGTTGTGTTCTCGTTGACAAAAAGAGAGTTCCCAATTTATTCCATTGTGCGCATACAGCCAAGCAAATCGGCGACTCCGACTGTTGCGATACCGGAATTGATATCGGACATGGCGTAGGGGATAACCAGCTCGTCGTTGTGAATGATCGCCCCGCAGGTATACACCACATTGGGAACGTACCCCTCGCGCTCGCTGTCATGGGGGGCGAGCAGGGGTTGATCCAGGCGGGCGACGATTTTGGCGGGGTTTTCAAGATCCAGCAGGACGGCGCCGATGCAATACTGGCGCATCGGCCCGACGCCGTGGGTAAGCACGATCCAGCCCCGAGGGGTTTCCAGGGGGGAGCCGCAGTTGCCGATCTGGATGAATTCCCATGGGTGTTCAGGGGTCTGGACGATTTGGGACGTTTGCCAGAAGTGGATGTTGTCCGAAAACATGATCCGATTGTTTTCGCCGTCCTGGCGCGAAAGCATGGCGTAGCGGCCCCCGATTTTTCGCGGGAAAAGCGCCATGCCCTTGTTTTTGACGGCTTTGCCGTTGAGGGTAAGTATTTTGAAGGTAACGAAATCTTTCGTCTCGATCAATTGAGGCAGGATCGTCTCGCCGTTGTAGGCGGTATAAGTCGCGTAATAGGCGACTTGCCGTCCGTCGTCGACAAACCGGACGAACCGGGCGTCCTCGATGCCCTTGCTCTCGTTTTTCGAAACCGGAAAGATCACGCGTTCGGAGATGCGACGATCGGGATGGAAACTCACCTCGTAATTGGAGTCGGCCAGCCAGCGCATGATCTCGAAGGTCCTGTCCAGGCGCGCTTCGGAATAGAGCGGCGTCGCGCGAAGCATTCCCATCTGTTCCAATAAATCGTTGTAGGCGAAATCCTCCGGCAGCCGTTCGAGGATGTGCGCGGCGATTTCGTCGGCGGCCCCCATCTCGTCCAGCTTTCGCCGGAAAGGATTGTTCTTGTAGATCGGGTTGAAGCGCAGTTCCGGCGTTTCCACGAAATCGCCGACCGGATCGAAATAGAAGCGGTTGCGCCGGTCGATCACGCCGCTGCGAAACACGATGGACGAGATATGGCCTTCGCCGGTGGCCCGAAGGCTCATGATAAAACGCAGGCTTCCCTTTTTCAGATGGTTCTGATTCGGATGGGCGACGATGGAAGGATTGAAAAGGGCGGCCGACTCGATGGCATACTCCTTTGTGAAGTAGGCGCCGACAAGAGCTTTTTGCACATCGTCGAGGATTGTCTCCCGCGGCAGAAAATCCTTCAACGCATGCAGGCGACGTTCGAAAATACGCCCTATGTTTTCGTGTCTTCCGGCGAATTCGAGCATGATCCGGGACATCAACCTTTCGGCCGCCGCGGTCGGCAAGCTCGATATGCGCTCGACGATCCTGTGGACGCGATCCTTCCCGCCGGGAAGATGAAGCAGAGTGATGACCCGCGAGGCGTCGCCTGCGATTTTTATCGCTTTTCTTCGAACTTTCGGAATTTGGGTCTTTTTTTTCGCCATGGCGCCGAATCCTTGTTCCCGCAATTTCATTCAAAGGGTGCGGCGCGGACTGTTTCCGCAGCCCCTCGTCCCGACCGGTTTCCGAATCGAGATTTTCCGACGGCCTTCGTTCACAGCGGCGGCCGGGAATCGTCGAGGCAAAGCGCCACCAATTCGTCGACGACCGCCGTTCCGGCGCACATTACCGTATCCGCGCCGCCCCAGTAGATTTTGACCGTGCCGTCGGCTTCGGGTACCGCTCCGCATGTGAAGACCACGTTGGGCACATAGCCACTAACCTCCCAGGGATCCTCGGGTTGCAGGATCCACTGATCGGCGACGCCGAGGATCTCGGCCGGGTCGTCGAGGGCGTGCAGTGCCGCGCCAAGTCGATAGACACTGCCCGACATGGTCTTGAAAACGCCGTGGTAAATGTGCAGCCAGCCCTTTTCGGTTCTGAACGGCGGCGCGCCGGGGCCGATTTTCGATTCGTCCCAGTGATAGGCCGCAGGTTTCATGACCACCCGCGAATCGCCCCAATGCACGAGGTCGGGGGAATAGGATATCCAGATCGACCAAGGCGACAGTTCCGAATGCGGCCGGTCCAATCGGGCGTACCGGCCGTCGAAGGTTTCCGGGAAAATAACGACATTGCGCAGGTCGGGCTGGGTGATCAGCGCAATGCGCTCCACTTTTTCGAAATCCCGAGTCCGCGCCAGCGCTATCCGCACACCGTGCCGGGAGTAAGCGCTGTAGGTCAGCAGATAGGCGTCTTCAACCGGACAGATTCTGAGGTCCTCGACCCCGAATGCTTCATATTCGGCGAAAACGCCGTCCGTCGACGGGCAAAGAAACGGTTGCGGATGAACCGCGAAGCGAAACCCGTCTTCGCTGTCGGCCCTGCCGACGATGGAGCGTCCGTTGCGCAGATGCGACCTGAACAGCATGACGTAGCGACCGTCGTGCCGGACAACGCCCGCGTTGTGAACCGTCGCCACCGGATACGGAACGTCGTGGCGCGTCAGCACGGGGTTGTTTTTGCAGCGTCGAATCAATGAATCGTGAAAGTTCATATGTATTTTCCCTTGAATTCTCTCGAAGCGGCCGAGTTTGTCATCCTTGGACGTTCGCGCCGTTTCGCGACCGGTCTGTTTCAAGAACCGTCCGATAGACTTTTAAATAGTCGTCGACCATTCGCTCGACCGTGAAGTGCCGTTCGACGTGTCGCCGGCAGGCCGCCCGGTCGATTTCATCGATACGCGCCACGGATGCGATGGCCTCGTCCACCGTGTCCGCGATAAATCCGGTTTTTCCGTCTGCGATCAATTCGGGCATGCTGCCCCTGTCGAAGGCGATCACGGGCGTGCCGCAGGCCATGGACTCGACGACCGACAGTCCGAAAGGTTCGTCGAACGCTATGGGATGCAACAGCGCGCGAGCATTGCCGAGCAAACGGCTTCGCTCGACGGGTCCGACGCTGCCGATGTAGGCTGCCTTGTCGTTGTCCAGGCGCGGGGCGACGAATCGGTCGAAATACTCCCGGTCTTGGACGATGCCCGCCAAGATCAGTTTTTTGCCGCAGGCCTCGGCGATCTCCAAAGCTTCGCGGGCGCCCTTGTCCGGATGCATTCGCCCGAAAAAAACCAAATAGTCGTCCGGATCGGGCTGAAATTCGAACTGGGCAAGATCGATGCCGTGGTAAACGGTTCTTGCATAGTCGAGTTCCCGCGACCGGTCGGAGTCGCTGATGGAAACATAGAAAGTTTTATCGTTGTATTTCTTGTAGACCGGTATGATGCCGGCCGATGAAAAACCGTGGATGGTGGTCACGACCGGGGTGCGGGTCATGCCGCTATAGGTCAGCGGCAGATAGTCGAAATGGTTGTGGATGATGTCGTAGGCGTCGCCATGCTCGAAAAGTTCCGAAATGTGCAGGCACTCCCAGACCTTGGGTATAAGCGAGGGGTCTTCTTCGTAGCCCCGCGGGCAGACGGCGCGCAGCGTGCCCGCAGTCAGCGAATCCGCGGTCGCGAACAAGGCGACGTCGTGACCTCGCGCCACCAGCCCCTCGGTCAACAGCGACGCCACGTTTTCCCAGGGACCGTAGTGGCGCGGGGGCGTGCGCCAGGCGATGGGCGCGAGCATGGCGATGTGCATGACTGTTCCTTTATTCCCCGGCTTCGGGGACGGCCGGCTGATTCAGAATCTCGTCGGCATAGAGCTTTTGCAGTGTCATCAGCGAGAGCAGCCAGGCAAGCGTCGATTCTGCGCCTTCGTTCCGGTTGACGCCGTTCGCCGATAAACCGTCGCGGCAGCCGCCGGTCTTGGGGTCGTAGAGGGATATGTTGAGGTCGTTGTGCCCCAGAAACCAGTTGAAACACATGACCGCGCTATCGAACCAGAATTTGTCGCGGGTGGCGTTGAAAGCTTCCACGCACGCTTCGATCATGGCGTTCGCCTCGACGGGCTGCTGGTCGAACCGGGCTCTGGGACCGTTTTTTTCATGCCATCCGTTGCTGCCGATAGGAGCGAAATGCCGGTTTTCCGTCTGGATAGCCAGCAGCCACCCGAGAGCGGCAAGTCCCATGTCCAGCATATCCTTGCGGTTCGTCCGGAGACCGGACAGCACCAGCGCGTGAGGCAGCTTGCCGTTGGCATAGTTCAACGAATCCTCGGGCCACGGCCAATTGTCGGTCGCGTTGTTTTGGAACTGCCTGAAAAGCCTTTCGGCAAGTTCCTCCCGAATCCGGCGCACATTGCTGTCCCCGGAGAATTTCTCCAGGTAGGCGTTCATGCCCACCAGAGAAAAGGCGATGGCGCGAGGCGACCGAAAAGCCTCGCTTGCGTCCAGCGCTTTTTTGAACAGGGACGTGCTTGCGTCCAGATGCCCCGGATCGGCAAGAAACGACACCGCTTTGCCAAGGCTCCATAACGCCCTGCCGTGGGAATCCTCGGACCCGACAATTTCCGCCCATTGTCGCGAATAGGTCATGAAATTGCGAAAACGTCCGTTTTTTTCATTGTAGGCGTACATCAAAAATCCAAGATAACGACCGCCGAGAAGATCGAGTCCCCAGCCGTTGACCGGCAGGTATTTCTGCCCCATGGCGGCCGTCAGCAACGCTCTGGCATTGTCGTCGGTGCAGTATCCGTGGCGCCGGTCCGGGATGGTATAGGCGGCGTGTTGCATGATGCCGGTGTCGTCGGTAAGGGCTTTCAGGTGATCGAGCTTGATCTCGGGAAGCTCGAACTCCGTGATCGCCTGAATGTGCGCCACATAGGCGTGCCGGGGGCGGGGGGTCGTGTCCCTGTCGATCCGCACTTCTTCGAACAGTTTGAGATATTGGTTCGAGACTTCCTTCCAGACCGCGTCGCGGCTGAACATGTAGGCCTTCTTCCGCATCGCGTGCCGGGCGACGTCGTTGTCCAGCAGATCGACGATCTGCGCGGCCATGGCGTCCGGGTCGTTAAAGGGCACGAGCCGGCCCCGGTCTTCGGCCAGCATCTCGGTCGCGTACCAGTAAGGGGTGGAAACGATGGCTTTGCCGGCGCCCATGGCATAGGCAAGGGTCCCGGAGGTAATCTGGGCCTCGTTCAAATAGGGAGTGACATAGATATCGGCGATGCTCAGAAACTCCCACAACTCTTTTTGTTCGACAAATCGGTTTTGAAAAACGACATGCGCGCCCAATTCGAGTTTTCTCATGTGCTGCTGCAACATAATTCGGTAGGCGTCCCCATGTGCTTTTATAATATGCTGATGGGTCGCCCCCAAGACGATATAGACCACGTCCGGGTGCTTTTCGACGACTTTCGGAAGTGCCGCCAGCACGTTTTCGATGCCTTTGTTCGGAGAAAGCAAACCAAAGGTGAGCAGTACTTTTTTGCCTTCCACATCGAACTTGTCCTTGTTGAAACTGGGATCGATAAAAGGTGTATCGGCAATGCCGTGGTGTATGAAGGCGATTTTTCCCTCGGGCACGGCGTAGATCTCCTCGAGCAAGACCGAAGCCTCCCGGCTCATTACGACCAATTTGTCGGACAGCTCGGACAGCTTGCGCATGACGCCGCGATAATCCGGCGCGGGGTCCTTCAAAACCGTGTGCAGCGTCGTCACCACCGGCATGCGCAGATCCCCCAGGAGTTTGAGAAGGTGGCTGCCGGCCGGGCCGCCGAAAAGTCCGTATTCATGCTGCACGCAGACAATGTCCGTTTGGTTGATATTGAGAAACCGGGATGCCATGCCGTAGTCGCTTAAATTGTGCTGACCGATCTCGAAGCGCACCTTGTCGGGATAACGGTATCCCTCGGGCCTGTCGTTCATGGCCGCTGCCCAGATGTCCATGTCGGGCGCCTGGGCGGACAGAGCTTCGACCAGGTCCGTCGTGAATGTCGCGATACCGCACCGGCGAGGCAAATAGTTGCCGATTACGGCCACCGACTTGATCCCGTGGCTTTGTTCCAGCGTGGAAGCCATGCCCCGTTCGACTTTTGCATTTTTCTTGTCCATTTATTTATCCGCGGCACTGTCGTTTTTTTGCTTGCGTTTTTCCTTCGCTGTCTGCTTGCTCTTTTTCTGCTCTTCGCGCTTGCCTTTGTCTTTTTTTCCCTTGTCGCCCATTTCGGTCCTCTTTCCGTTAGGATGTCGCTGTTGCTTTCCACCGGTCCACCGACGCGGATAGCGCCGGGATGGGCCAATAGGATTCGTTCGGCCGATATTCGAAAATCCTATTCAATCTTCATGCCACCTTTTTAAAACTCGCCGCTATAGCGTCCAAATTCTCGGTTTATCAGGATGAACAGGCGCAATTGCTCTTGTACAAGGTTGCGGGACGTCCGCTGGCAGGCCCGAAAAAAAGGTCTTATTTGACCATGGACCAAATATGACCTATTTCCCCGCGTTCCATGCAATGCAGGCGCGACGACGGTAAAAACGGATTGGAATTGGAAGGAGGAGTCAAGGATTGCGGATTCTCTCGACATTAGAGTTTTTTGGAAAACGGCCGAAAATGTCAAATACCGTTTGACGCGGCGTGAACAATCTGCAATGGTATCGAGGTTTTTGACTTTGGAAATGGCGTGGGTGCTGATCGCCGACGAGGTCGGTCTCGGGAAAACCATCTCGAAGGGCCGTTATCGCCTGATATCCAAGACGCGGGAAAACGTTCCCGGCGAATGCCTATATCGGTTGAGCCATCCCTTGGGGGAATACGTCATCAATACGGCAAAGGAAAATCCTTGCCCGCCCGCCGAGGTGGTCTTCGATATTACCGGCCATTCCACGCGCATCGCCGTCGTCGAGAGCCTCAAGGGGAAATCCGGCTGGCTCGGCCTGCTGTGAAACCTTTTGCGCAAAAAATGGCGTCTTTTGGATGGCCGGTTGACATTTTCGGATTTATTGGGGTATTTTTTTACGAATCGACGGTCGGCCGATAGGACAATATGGACATCGATTGTTCATGCTTGTTTTTTGGGGAAAAGGGGAATCGAAGGCCGATCAGATCGGACTTTAGGACTTGAAACGGGGGGAAAGTTGTTTCTTTCGGAAGTCGAACAAACAAGACTGGGCGTATCGAAAAAAATCGATCCGAAAAGAAAGTCGCAGCTCGGCCAGTTCTTCACCCCGGAACGTGTCGCGCGGTTCATGGCGGAGCTGTTCGACCCGGGCGGCGACAATTGCCGTTTGCTCGATGCGGGGGCGGGAATCGGCTCCCTTTCCTCCGCGTTCCTGGACAGATGGGTCGCCGGCAGTTTCAAGTTTCGGACTGTCGAAACCGACGCCTTTGAAATCGACCGTTCCCTCCAGCCTTATTTGACTCGAAATTTGAAAAAATACAAAAGGTTTCGCGGCTTCAAGCTTGCTATCCGAAACGCCGATTTTGTTATGGCCGCGTCGGATTGTCTCTCCGGAAGCCTTTTCGCGGAAGCTCTCCCGAAATACACGCATGCGATTCTAAACCCTCCCTACAAGAAAATAGGAAGCCGTTCCGCGCATCGTTCCGCATTGAGGCGAGCCGGTATCGAAACCGTAAATCTGTATTCCGCTTTCGTCGCGTTGTCCCTTTCGCTTCTTGACGAACACGGACAACTCGTGGCGATAATTCCGCGCAGCTTCTGCAACGGGCCTTACTACCGCCCGTTCCGCGATTTCGTTCTCAAACGGGCCGCCATAAACCGAATGCATCTTTTCAAGTCCCGCGACAAGGCCTTCAAGGACGACGACGTTCTCCAGGAAAACATCGTATTGCAAATGGTCCGCGGAGGCCGGCAGGGGCCGGTCGCGATTTCGACGTCGACGGACGAAAGTTTCGAAGACTTGGCCGTTCGGGAATATCCGTTCGAACGGATCATGCTTCCCGGCGATCCGGAGCGATTCATACGCGTGCCCGCCTCGCCGGAAACCGACGCCCTGGAATCGTACTCCGCGATCAAGTATTCGCTTTCCGACCTCGACATCGCGGTTTCCACCGGACCGGTCGTCGATTTCCGGGTGAAAGAACATTTGCGCGATATGCCCGAGGCCGATACGGTGCCCTTGCTCTACCCCGTCCATTTCAACGGCGGCGGAAGCCGTTGGCCGAAAAGGGGCATTAAAAAACCCAATGCGATCCGACGCAACGGCGAAACGGAAAAATGGCTTTACCCGAGCGGTTTTTACTGCGTCGTACGCCGGTTTTCGTCGAAAGAGGAAAGGCGCCGCGTCGTGGCGAGCGTGGTCGATCCTGCCGATTTCGGAGATGTCAGGGCGCTCGGTTTCGAGAACCATCTGAACGTGTTCCATGAAAACGGGAAAGGCTTGCCGAAAACCTTGGCGCACGGCATGGCCGCGTATCTGAACACAACCGCGGTCGACGAGTATTTCCGTACGTTCAACGGCCATACTCAAGTCAACGCTACCGATCTGAGGCGGATCAAATACCCCGGTCGGGACACTCTGATCAAGCTCGGCGAGTGGGCTGTGAAACAGCTCGATCTTACGCAGGAGCTTATCGATGAAAAACTGGAAACGATTGCCGCATGAACGCTCTGGCCGGTCGATGCGAAACGGTACGCGGAACTTGCCAGTGTTTTCGGGTGCGAAGGCCGGGCTGGTTTGCGCGACCTGTCGGCAACGACCCCTTAGCCGGTCCCGTATATCGCTTTGAGCAGCTCGGCCGGGGAGGCGGTCTTGCTTACGAACGACTCGGCCCCGGCTTTCCGCATGGCTTCCGAAATTTTCTCGTCGGCGTGCATCGACAGTCCGATCACCCGCGCTTCGGGCATTTCGGCCTTTATGCGCCGGGTCGCCTCCACGCCGTCCATCTCCGGCATGGACACGTCCATCAGTATCACGTCGGGTTTGAGCAGCCTGGCTTTCTCGACGGCCTCCCGCCCGTTTTCGGCCTCTCCCGCGACGGCGATTCCCGGACTCGAGGAAATCAGGCGGACAAGCCCCTGGCGCATGATCTTGTGGTCGTCCGCGAAAAGCACCCGCAGGCCCGGATCCGACGCTTTCGCGGATTCCGGGAGGCTTCCGGGCGCCGAATCGGTCGGACACTCCGGTGGTCGCGGCTCCCGGACTCCCCAGGCGTTCGCGGGGACCTTCAGCGCGAAGCGGCTCCCCCGCCCGGGGGCGCTTTCGACCGCAAGGCTTCCCCCGAAGTAGTCCGCCCGCTCCTTGACGGTCAACAGGCCGAATCCGGCTTTCCTGTCCTTCGCCTCCATGGAGGCGGGATCGAACCCCCTGCCCTCGTCGGCGACGGAAAGGACGAGATCGCCGTCGGAGACGAACAGCTCGACTTTCGCCGCGGTCGCTTCGGCGTGCTTGACGGCGTTGAAGAGAAACTCCTGGGCGGCCCTGAACAGAAACGCTTTCAGGGAGGCGTCGAGGTTCTCCGCGAAATCCGTCTCCAGTTCCACGCGCAAACCGAACTGCTCCCGCATCCGGTCGGCCAACCACAGAATGGAATCGGAGAGGCCGAAATGGTGCAGCACGGGCGGGCTCAGTTCGTGCGCCAGACGGCGCGATTTTTTTATGCCTTCCTCCAGCATGTCCCCGGCGGTCTCCAGCTCGGAGGCGTCGGACGGATTCCGCATGCCGATCCGCAGCTGAAGCTGCGCCGCCGCCAGCACCTGCTGCAGGTCCTCGTGCAAAACATGGGCGATCCTTTTCCGCTCGCGCTCTTCGGCCTCGATCAGTTCCACCGCCAGGGCCTGAAGCTTCCTGGCCCGCGCCTCGGCCAGTTCCGTGCGCTCGGATACCTGTCGCTCCAGGGTTTCGTTGAACTTCTTCAATTCATTTTGCGCGAGCAAACGCTGCATGGCCACGGACACCTGGTCGCAGACCGATTTCATCAAATCCACTTCGTCGTCGGTAAACGCCGGCCGCGTCCTTGTTCCAAACGACAAGGTGCCGACAAGCTTGTCCTGGGCGATCAAAGGATGACAGCAATATGCCTGCGCGCCGAAGGACTTGACCAGCCGGGTCCGGAAATCCTCTCCGTTTTGGATATCCTCGGCGACGACGCGTCGGCGCTCTTGCGCCACGCAGCCGGAAACGGCGACTCCGAAGTCGAGCCTGCGGATCTCGTCGGCGGATTCTTCGGGGATGCCGGCAAAGGCGTTCAGACGCATCGAATTTCCTTGATCCTCGACGAGATAATTGAAGAACAATTGGCAATCCAGGTGCTCCATGACGAGCCGGCAGAGGTCTTCGACCACCGCTTGCGGGTTTTCGGCTCGCAGCAATCGCTCCGCCACTTGCGCCAAAAGCGCTTGGCGCTCTTTGATTCTTGCTCGATACTCTTCGGCATTTTTCCGATAAGTGATATCCTCGGTAAAGATGACGATGCCGCCGATCGCGCCGGCGGAGGTGCGCCACGGGAGGACAACCCAGCGCAACCATTGCACGGAGCCATCCAGCCTGGCAAAAGCGTCTTCCTCCGCCTCCACTATTTCGCCGGACAGCCCTCGACGATGGATTTCCTTCCAGCGTTCGGTGATTTCGGGGAAAATCCGATAGTGGGACAGTCCTATGACATCCTTGCCTTCGAGGCCGTAATCCTTCAGCCAGCGGCTGCTGACGGAGATATAGCGCATCTCGCTGTCGAACATGGCCAAAGCGACGGGCGCATGTTCGACGAACAGGTGCAGCCTCTCCTCTCTTTCGCGCAACGCCTCCTCCGCCTTCCTACGATCCCGCAGGTCCACGCCGATGCCGACCATCGTGTCGTCGGAGAGCCGGATATTGGCCCAATCGCAAGGAACGTCGTCACCGGCTTTGGCGGTTGCACGCCATTCGCGCCACCCCGGCCGAAGAGACCGCATGCAGGCGGAGACCTCGGCCCGGTAGTCCTCGTCCGGATAGACCTTGCTCATGAAATCGCCCTCGTTGGCCTCGGCGGTCGTCCACCCCAGCACCGTTTCGACGTGGCGATTAAGCTCGAAACGCTTGAGCCGCGCGTCCCACATGACGAGCATCACAGGGATGTTGTCGAAAATGTTTTGCAGCAGTTCGCGTTGTTGGCTCAGCGCCTCTTCGGCCAGCTTGCGCTCCGTTATGTCCGAAAGAATCATCCGGTAGCTTCGAATCTCGCCGTCCTCGCAAAGGTCCGGCGCGATGTCGGCCCGGACCCAAACGGCTCCGCCCGCTTCCGCCGAAAGCTTCAGCTCGACGTTTTCCTTCCTCTTCGACTCTTTTATCCGCCCGAGGGCTGCCAAATATTCGCCTTCGCTTCCGGGATCGAGGAAGGTTCGGAAAGGCATGTTGTTCCACGCGCCCCTTTCGATCCCGAGAAGCGACGCGCCAGCAATATTGACACTCTCGACGAACCCGCTCCGGTCGAGCGCGACATAGCCGCACGGGGCGAATTCGCAGTGTTCCTCGTATCGCCTGTTGAGTTCGGCCAGCTCGTCCTGGACGCGCCGGAGTTCCTCGCTCTGGATCTCCACCTCGCTTTGGTGAATCGCGAGTTCCTCGATCAGCTCCGATAAATCGCCCGTAAAATCCTTTTTCGAATCCGTCCCCTCCCGGAGCAGGGCTTCGGCTTTTTCCCGAAATCGTAAAAAAGTGTCGTTCTCGCCTTTTTGTCGATTCGCCATTTTCGTTTGCAGTCTTTCCCGCCTATGGGCCAAGGTTGTCGATAAATATTGAAAACAAAGAACATCGATAAAAGTGCAACAATAAAAGTGCAACAATAAA
>CAZNTU010000109.1:0-1880 GCA_964575975.1 uncultured Desulfobacteraceae bacterium | reverse complement strand
GTAATGGAGAGCGACGCCGAAAGCAACATCGGGCAAATGAAGGCAGTTCGAATTGTTGCGAGGAAATATCGGAAATCAAACTTTCTTGCGTGATCATTGCCCAATTCCCGCAATAGTTTCAAGTTCCGAGTTGAAAGGATATCTTCTATTGCCGCGGCAGACGATCTTTGGCCCGGGAGGCGGAAACAGTTCCGTCCGAAGAACGACCGGATCGCAATCCGATCCGGAAGGGCCGCCCGGAAAATAGGGTTTAGAGCCTGTTTGAAAACTCCGGATCAGGCCCGACAACAAGGCGGAACACGGTTCGAATTTTCGGTTTTGCGCTTTTTCGTCCTGCGGCGGGGTCGTTCCGACGTCCGGTAGCGCCGCCTTCCACGGCGGCGCGGGCGTCCGGAGACCGAATCCGGCCGGGATAGAGACGGGCGCCGCGCCGCCGTGGAAGGCGGCGCTACCGGAAGACCGCGACGTCGCCTCGTCCGTCGGGACCGGCCGGCGGGTCTTAGACGGATTTTAAAACAGGCTCTTAACCCAATACCCGTGAATGAACGCGATTCATTTTGCAAAATGCCGTTCGCTTAACCCCGGAGTGCGCGAATGAATGCTATGCCGCCTTTTCATACAGTATTTCCCGCCTCGAATCCAAATGTCCTTTATGCGAGATATTTACATGAATACGGAAAACAATTCAGCCGCCGCAACCCCTTTGACCGACTTTCTTTCCGGCGGGGGACAAATGGGAGCCATGATGCGCTCGTTCGACTTTTCGGGGACGGCGCTTGGCCCGGTAACGGACTGGTCCGCCAGCTTGCGCGCCGCCGTCGGCATTTGTCTCAATTCGCGCTACCCGATGTTCATCGCCTGGGGAAAGCATCGATCCATGCTTTACAACGATGCGTATACCGCCGTGCTCGCCAAAAAGCATCCTTGGTCGCTGGGTCGTCCGGTCCAGCAGGTTTGGTCCGAAATCTGGCATATCCTTGGTCCGCACTGGACTCGCGTCTTTGATCGAGGCGAGGCGACGTGGGCCGAAGACTTGTTGCTGGTCATGAACCGCAGCGGTTTTGACGAGGAAACCTATTTTACTTTTTCGTACAGTCCCGTACGCGGCGACGGCGGAGCCGTGGAGGGCATGTTTTGCGCCTGCCAGGAGACCACCGAAAAAGTAATCGGCGAGCGGCGGCTGAAAACCTTGCGCGAGCTGGCCGCCCAGGCGACGTCCGCCAAAAGTCCCCGGGAAGCCATTGAGACGGCCATGAAAACTTTTTCCGCGAACCCGGCCGATGTTCCGTTCGCCTTGCTCTATTTGGCGGAAGGAGACTGCGGCGACGTTTTTTTAGCGGGCAGCTCGGGTTTCGACAAGGATGAAAACGGCAACCCCAATCCCAACCTTGCGTTGGAAAAGGGAACCAAAGGGAATTGGCCGCTGGATTCGGTCATCCAAAACGGCGGAATCGAATTGGTGGACAATCTTGAAGCGCATTTGGACCCGATTCCGGCCGGATGCTGGGAAAAACCCGCCAACCGAGCCATTATGCTTCCTCTGAAGTTCTCGACCCGCGACAAGCCTTCAGGCGTGCTGGTTTGCGGGGCAAGTCCGGTGCGGGAAATCGACGAGAGCTATCGCACATTCTTCGAGCTGGCCGCCGGGCAGACCGCCGCGGCAATAGCAAATGCGATGGCCTATCAGCAAGAGCGCCAACGAGCGGAAGCGCTGGCCGAGATCGACCGGGCCAAGACCGTCTTTTTCAGCAATGTCAGCCACGAGTTCCGCACGCCGCTGACCCTTATGCTAGGACCGGTCGAGGATTTGCTGGCAACCAGTCACACGGGGCTTTCCCCCGCAGCCAAGGGCCAGCTGGAGATCGTCAACCGCAACGGTC
>CAZNTU010000108.1:0-17866 GCA_964575975.1 uncultured Desulfobacteraceae bacterium | reverse complement strand
GAAATATTTCAATTGGTTGCGGCTTATGTTTACGATGTCAAGCTAATAACCAATACCTAACAACCAATAACCCAATAACCAATAACCCAATAACCAATAACCAATCAACCAATAACCAATCAACCAATAACCAATAACCAATAACCAATCAACCAAAAGGTACAAAACGCATGAACATCCCGATAGCCACTTACCGGCTTCAACTGAATTCCTCCTTCGGCTTCGAGTCGGCGGGGGAGATCGTGGAGTATTTGAAGGAGCTGGGCGTCAGCCATTTGTACGCCTCGCCGATTCTGAAGGCCCGCAAGACGAGCGAGCACGGGTACGACACGGTGGACCCGGGTCGGTTGAACCCGGAGCTTGGAACCGACGAACAATTCGAAGCTCTGATCGGCAAGTTGAAAAAGGCGAACATGGGATGGATTCAGGACATCGTTCCGAACCACCTGGCGTAC
Source organism: uncultured Desulfobacteraceae bacterium (assembly GCA_964575975.1). Classification (GTDB taxonomy): domain Bacteria; phylum Desulfobacterota; class Desulfobacteria; order Desulfobacterales; family SKZT01. The sequence continues at coordinate 17,411 of CAZNTU010000108.1, read as the reverse complement.
GATTTCGACAACCCGGCGCTTCGGGATTTGATGGAGTTCGGGGCGGACTCCGCCTACCGGGAGTTTTTCGATATCGACTGGGAGCCGGGATGTCTGTCGTTGACCGGCAAGCTAGCGACGCCGTTCTTGGGAGACCATTACGACCAATGCCTGCTGAGAGGTGAGATTAGTCTGGGTTTCGACAAATCCGGCTTTTTCGTCTCCTATTACGATTTCAAGATGCCGTTGGCCATGAAATCCTATTCGGAATTGCTTACGCTGGCCGAAAAGGAATCGCGCAAGGCTGATGAAACGGATTTCAGCAAGGGAAGACTGGCCGGTTTTGCCGAGCGCTTCGAAGCATCCTGCGGCAGAAATGCGGGGCCGGAACGCGACGAAGCGATCTCCGATTTGAAGACGCGGCTTTGGGACTTGTACAACCAAGAAAAGGACGTCGCGGCGGGAATCGACGGGATGCTTGGAATCTACAACGGCGACCCCGACGACGAACAAAGCTTTCTGCCCATGGACAAGCTCCTGGCCGGGCAGAATTTCAAGTTTCGGTATTGGAGAACGGCGGGGGACGAAATCAATTACCGACGGTTTTTCGACATAAACGACCTGATCGCTCTTCGGCAGGAACACGAGCCCGTCTTTCTCTGGAGCCACCGGTTGTTCATGCGGTTCGTGGAAGAAGGAAAACTGAGCGGCGTGCGGGTGGACCACGTCGATGGTCTGGCCCATCCCGGAGCCTATCTGCGAAGGCTCAGGGACGCCATAGGCAAATCCTACCTGGTGGTGGAAAAAATATTGGAGCAGAACGAACAGATTCCGGAATCCTGGCCGGTCCAAGGGGCTACGGGGTACGAATTCGCCCAGCGGGTGCAAGGCCTTTTCATACGCACGGACAACAAGGATGCCATGAAGTCCGTTTTCTCGAAGTCTTCCCGCGAGGACGTCCCTTTCGAGGAAATTTTGTATTCCGCCAAAAGGCAAATCGTCCATTCTCACTTCATGGGGGACCTGGACAATTTGGTGGGTTGGATGCAACAGCTGGCAATGAGGATCAGAAGCGGCGCCGACATTACCCGTCCCCGGCTGAAAGCGGCCCTTCTGGAAATCGCGGTCCGCTTTCCCGTTTACAGGACCTATTCGGCTTCGGGAACGATCTCGTCCGACGACAAAACCTACATCGGCTACGCGATCAGCCTGAGCACCATGCACCGGCCCGACCTTCTTTACGAGTTCGAGTTCGTCCAAAAAGTCCTGTTGAAAACCTACTTGGTTCCGGAAGGCGAGGAAGAATATTTGGAAGACGTTCGCAGGCGGGCCGTGACTTTGTTCGAGCAGCTTACCGCCCCTCTCATGGCCAAGGGCCTGGAGGACACGGCGCTCTATCGATATCCTCTGCTGTTGTCGTTGAACGAGGTCGGGAGCAGTCCGGACCGGTTCGGCACGACGCCGAAGGATTTTCACGATTTTATGACGCGACGGGCGAAAAAATGGCCCTACGCCATGAGCGGCTCCTCTACCCACGACAGCAAGCGGGGCGAGGACGTACGCGCCCGTTTGAACGTGCTGTCGGAAATCCCCGAACAATGGGAAAGCCTGGTTTCCTGCTGGCACGCGCTTAACAAGGACAAGAAAACCCGATCGAAGGATACAATGGCGCCCGACGACGCCGACGAACACTTCATATACCAGACGCTGGTCGGATCCTGGCCTTTGGAGGAGGAAACCGACCCGCCATACCTGGAGCGACTAGAAAACTACATGCTGAAATCCATTCGGGAGGCCAAGCTGCACACTTCCTGGCGTTTTCCCGACGAAGACTACGAAGCGGGCGTAATATCGTTCGTCCAAGCCATTTTGGAAAAATCCGGATCGAAAAACCATTTTCTGGAGGATTTTCTCCCGTTTTGCCGGTACGTTGCTCGTTGCGGCTTTTTCAACTCGCTATCCCAGACGCTGATCAAAATTACGGCCCCTGGAGTCCCGGATTTCTACCAGGGAGACGAGTTGATGAATTTGAACCTTGTGGACCCGGACAATCGAAGGCCTGTGGACTATGAAAAGCGAAGGAAACTCGTTCGCGAAATACGGGATAGCGTCAGTGAAAATCCCGTGGAGTCTTTCCCGGAAATCCCGCTTATATTGGAGGCGACGGACCGCCTGAAGCTCTTTTTGACAATGAAGGGAATGGAAGCCCGGAAAAACCATTTCGCCTTATACCAGGACGGTTCCTACATCCCCCTGAAAGTCTCCGGCGCGCACGCCGAAAACGTGGTGGCGTTCGCCCGCCGCTTGGGCGACTTGTGGAGCATCACCGCCGTGCCTCGTTTTTTGGCGGGCTTGATTCTCAACCAAAAACTGCCTCTGGGATCGGCGGTGTGGGATGACACGGCCGCCGAGTTGCCAGCCGGCGCGCCCGACGGCTGGAACAGCATCCTGACGGGCGAACGCATAAATTCGAAAGACAACTTGCCAATGGGAGAGATTTTCGACTCTTTTCCTGCGGCATTACTAATAGGAGGGGCTTGATTTTAACCTCTCACAGGAGATTGAAAAAATGAAAGTCAGATCCAGCGGAGTGCTTCTCCACCCTACATCCCTTTTTACCGACTGCGGAATCGGAGACCTTGGCCCTGCCGCCTACCGGTTCGCCGACATGCTGTCCAAAAGCGGCCAAAGCATCTGGCAGGTGCTTCCCATGAACCCGACCGAATCCGGACACGGCAACAGCCCCTATCACAGCATCTCGACCTTCGCGGGCAATCCTGTTTTGATCAGCCCCGAACTTTTGGCCCAAGCCGGTTTGATCGACAGCGACGATACAGGCGGAAAATCGGCCGGCAAGGAAGGACACGTCGATTTCGACGCAGCCGCAAAATACAAGGAACGCCTTTTCCGAAAGGCTTTCGACCGGTACGAAAAACGTCGGGAATCGGCGCCGGGCTTCGAATTGTTTCTCGACAGGACCGATTGGCTCGAGGATTACGCACTTTTCAAAGTGCTGCGGAGCAAATACCCCGGCAAGTCCTGGAACCAATGGCCGGGTCCGCTCCGGGACCGGGAGCCGGACGCACTCGCGGAAACAAAGGAGAAGTTCGCCTCCGAACTTCGCAGGGAGGAATTTCTCCAATATTTGTTCTACAGCCAGTGGCACAGGTTGAAAGAGTACTGCAACCGCCGGGGAATCAGGATTTTCGGGGACGTTCCCATCTACATGCCTTACGAGAGCGTGGACGTATGGGTGAATCCGAAACAGTTCAAGCTGGACGAAAATCTGAAGCCTTTAGGCCTGTCGGGCGTTCCTCCGGACTATTTCAGCGCCACTGGCCAGTTGTGGGGACATCCCGTGTACGACTGGCACGAGCAGAGACAAACCCGTTTCGCCTGGTGGACCCGACGGATCGAGCACAACCTGGGGATCTTCGATATCGTGCGAATCGACCATTTTCGGGGTCTGGTAGGTTTCTGGGAGGTGGCCCCCGGAGAGAGGACGGCCCAGTACGGCCACTGGGTGGATGCCCCGGCGGAAGATTTTTTGAACGTCGTGTTCAAGCGATTCGGCTCGGCTCCCATCGTCGCGGAGGACCTGGGCACCATCACCCCCGACGTCAACGAAACCATCCACAAGTTCGGACTTCCGGGCATGCGGGTGCTCCAGTTCGCCTTCGGCGGCGATTTCCCCCGCAGCACGCATCTTCCCCATTTCCACGAGAAAAACTGCGTAGTCTACACGGGCTCCCACGACAACAACACGGCCGCAGGCTGGTATAAAAGCGAAATCGACGAGGAAACCAAAGGCAACTTCCGCCAATACCTCGGAAGATCGCCTGCGGAGGACGAAATCCACTGGGAACTGATCCGGTTGGCCATGACGTCCATCGCGAACACGGCGGTGATCCCGATGCAGGACCTGATCGGCCTGGGCCCCGAAGCGCGCATGAACACCCCCGGAGAAGGCGAGGGCAACTGGACCTGGCGCATGACCCAAGACCAGTTCGCCCCTGGAATCATGGAACGGCTGGCGCTGATGACGCGTACTTACGGACGATGAGGCAATCCTCGCATCCGATTTTGTCGCCGCCACTGCCCGAAGAAACATTCCATTGGCAGCGACACTCTTTTGAAGTACGGAAGCGACGATTGGAATCGCCTGCCTGCCCCAACCAAATGCGGGAACCGGGCAGAACAGGAAACTTGCTCGGAAGCGGAACAATAGCCACGTCCTTGGCAATGAACATGATCAGGGCGACAAACCCGAATGTCAGGCGCATTTCCTCGGCCGTATAGCAGGCATTCCCCCAACGGACCATGTTATGACGGCAGTAGCAAAGACTGACCCTATCTGCGGAACGGTTTTCGAAACTTAGTGGAGATTGTCTGCCGAATAAAAACCGTTGGCAATCGAAAAAAATATTGATATCATCCTCGCTTGTCGAATCTCACGAGATAAACGATTTGATTTTCCAGGGCGATGTCGCCCTGCCAAAGCTGTTACGGAATCGAACAATGACCATATTCATGATCGGTACCCAAAGGTCCGGATCCAACCTGTTGCGACTGATGCTAAACCAGCAACCCGCCATCGCCGCTCCCCATCCACCCCATATTTTGGAGCGGTTCACGCCCCTGCTTCCGTATTACGGGGATCTTGAAAAAGACGAGAACTTCGATCTTCTCGTGGACGATATCTGCCGGATGATCGAAGTCAACCCCGTACCTTGGTCCGGCGTCGTCCCGCTGGACCGGGAACTGGTAAAGTCCTGCTGCATCGAGCGCTCCTTGCCGGCAGTTTACGGCGCGGTCCACGACCTCATGTCCGAGGCCAAGGGAGCGCTTGTCTGGTGCTGCAAAAGCCTGGCAAACGTCCATTACCTGGACGTGATACAGGAATTTTTCTCCGACGCCCGCTACATCCATTTGTACCGGGACGGACGCGACGTGGCGCTATCCTTTCGCAAGGCGGTGGTCGGAGAGAAAAGCTTCTATCACATCGCCCTGCAATGGCACAACGAGCAGCAACTGGCCCTGGCACACAAGCGGAAGGTTCCTTCCTCCTCCTTCTTCGGCATCAGCTACGAGGATTTGACCCAACATTCGGAACGCATCCTCCGGGAAATGATGTTGCACTTCGCGATTCCCTTCAAAGAGGAAATGCTCCAGTTCTACATTTCGGAAGAGGCGAAGACGACGGCCAAATGCGGCGCGCTATGGGCCAACGTGAATCAGCCGATTATCGGGAACAACACCCGGAAATTCCTTACGGAAGCGACTCCCGAAGAGGTCGGGATATTCGAGCTGGTGGCCGGGGAGAGCCTGGAAGCGTTGGGATACGAACGGGTGTTTACCCGAAAAGGGGAAACCAAAGTGTTCGACGAAGGGGAAATAAAGGAATTCGAATCGGAGAACCGAAGATGGAAGGAGTTCGTAATCGGCCGATCCAATCCCGAGGAATTGCGATTGCGCAAGCCCCAGGCGGAATTTTTGAAGGAAATTCGGCAGCGGTTCAAAATAGAGTCGTGACAAGGAAAGCCGAAATGCCCGACAAGAAAATTCTTTCCATATCGTTGCCCCGTACCCGATGGATTTCCCTTTGGTCCCTGTTCTGGATTTTCGTCAAGATCGGCTGTATCGCATTCGGCGGTTTTACCGCCCTGATCGCGGTGGTGGAAAACGAGATGATCGGGAAACGGAAGCTGCTCGACCCGGAGGAGATGCTGAACGGCATTTCTTTGGCCATGCTTCTTCCGGGGCCTGTCGCGGTCAACGTGGTGGGATACGTCGGCTACCGTCTAAGGGGCGGACCGGGGGCCTTCTGGTGCGCCACGGGAGTGACCCTGCCAGCGTTTTGCCTCTTGATCGCGCTTTCCCACGTTTATTTCGCCTACGGCGAAATTCCCGTTCTCGGAAAAATCTTTTCCGGATTCATCCCCGCCGTAGCCGCGATCGTGATCGCCACGGGCTGGGGAATGAGCAAAAAGGCCGTTACCAACTGGCCGAACTATCTTATCGGACTGGCCGCCGCCGTCGTTCTTCTGGAAATCGGCGGATTCTACATCACCTTGTCGATCATAGCGGGCGCCGGCGTTGCCGGTCTTCTCCTCTACTACCGCAAAGAGGCCGGACCGGTAGGCGAAGGCCGCCCGATCCGGCGAGAAAGCAACCTGTCCTCGAGAGTTACTTTCTTCGGGAGCCTTGGCCTGCTCGCCATTTTCCTGGTTCTCTTTTCCGTTCCGATTCCCGGCTTGGGCAACGATTCTTTCGCCAGAATATTCGTAACCTTTTCCGGCATGAGTCTCATGCTGTTCGGGGGAGGTTTCGTTTTCATTCCCCTCATCCAGGAAATCGTGGTGGACGGACTTCACTGGGTGACCGGCCCCGAATTCGTTTCGGCCATTGCCCTAGGCCAGGTGACGCCCGGCCCCATCCTGATCAGCGCCGCCTTTATCGGTTATAAAATAAAAGGACTGGCAGGCGCGGCTTTGGCCACGTTCGCCATTTTTTTCCCTTCCGCTTTGCTCATGATCACCGCGTCTCGCGTGCTTGACGGAATCAAGGCATCCAAGCCGGTCCAGGCCGCGCTAAAAGGCATTCGAGCCGCTGTCGTGGGCATGATTTTCGCCGCCGCGGTGGTGATCGGCCGGGGGAGCGAATTCCATTGGGCGACGCCGATGATCTTCGCCGGGTGCATGGTGGCGCTGATGCGTTACCGGGTGGATATCGCCTGGATCATTCCCAGCGCCGGACTCGCGGGTATGCTGCTTTATTAACAGTTCATGCTTGACGGAATAGGTTGTCGATGAAAACAATGCAATTTTTCCCGAAGACGGAAGCACGGGTTGTTTTTGCATTTCTTCTGGTTTTGGCTTTCCTGTGCGCCCCGGCGCGCGCCTGGTCTGCGGCCCCGGCGGAGACCCTCCCAGAGGCATCGGAGGAAAACGCCTCTGCGGAAACCGTTCCGGAGACATCGGAGGGAAACGCGCCGCCGTCCGCCCAGGTCCAGAGCCAGGAAGACACCTGTCTTGTGTTCGGGAAAGCGGATACGCCGCGCGACGGGAATGTCAAGGTCGTTGAAATCGCGACCGTCGCAATACGGGGCAAGGAAAAATGCCTTTCGCTTTGGAAACCTACGGCCGACTATCTGACCCGGCATATTCCCGGATACGAGTTCGTACTCAAGCCTTACTTGTGGGACGAAATCCGTCAAGTGGTCGCGCAGGGAAAGGCCGATTTCGTGCTGACCAATCCGGGCATGTACGTGGAATTCGAGGCCCGCCACAACATCCGGCGCATCGCCACCCTGAAGAATCTTCGCATGGGAAAACCCTACACGGAATTCGGCGTGGTCTTCTTCAAGAGAAAGGACAGAACCGACATAGAAAGCGTCGAATCCATCAAAGGCAAACGATTGGCCTCGGTCGAGGAGACCGCTTGGGGCGGGTGGCAGATGGGATGGCACCGGCTTTTGGAAATGGGGATCGATCCTTACAAGGATCTCTCCGGCCTGGTCTTTACGGGCTCCCACGACAAGGCGGTCCTGGCCGTGCGGGACAGGGAGGTGGATATCGGCGCGGTGCGCACGGACACCATCGAGCGGATGGCTGCGGATGGCACTGTCGATACGGCGGATTTCTCTCCGCTTTTTCTGAACAGTACCTACGGGGACAAATTTCCTTTCTGGCTCTCGACGCCCCTTTACCCGGAATGGCCCTTCGCCACGGCTCCCCATACGCCCATGGAGCTGAACGAAAAGGTCGCCATCGCCCTGATGGGCATCCCTGCGGACAGCGAGGCCGCCCGCGCCGGACAATACGTGGGCTGGACCGTCCCGTCCAACTATCAGCCCATCCACGCGGTCCTGCGCGAACTCAAGATCACTCCCTACGAGCATTACGGCGAGATCACTCTTGCGCAAGTGATTGCGAAATACTGGATCGAGTTGGTTATGGCCCTGCTCCTGATGCTCGGGCTGGGAATTGCATCCTTTTATTTCAGACGGTTGAACCAGCGCCTGACCCGGACGCAGAGACAACTCCACGAAGAGTTGTCCGAACGCGTCAAAGCCCAGATGGAACTCCAGGTCGCCTCGGAAGAGGTCCGCCGGAAAAACTTGGAGCTGGAAAAAAACCTGGAACGAATCAAAGCCATGCAGGACCAGATCGTCATGCAGGAGAAGATGGCCTCCTTGGGAAGCTTGACCGCAGGCATCGCACACGAGATCAAGAACCCCTTGAACTTCGTCATCAATTTCTCCGACCTGACGGTGGACTTGGCCAACGAGATCAAGGAAGAGCTGGAAAGCCACAGGGAGAAATTCGACGACGACACTTGGTCCTACATCGAGGAAATTCTGGGGGATCTGGCCTCGAACGCGGCCAAGATCAACCAGCACGGCAAGCGTTCCGATTCCATCGTCCGGAACATGCTCAACCATTCCCGAGGGAACACGGGAGAACGGATCGACACGGATATCAACACCTTCGTGGACGAGTACGTCAAACTTGCGTACCACGGCATGAGGGCCAACGACTCGAATTTCAACGTAACTATCCATATCGATTTCGACCCCGAGGTCGGTACGTTGAAGATCAATCCCCAGGAAATAAGCCGGGTGATCCTGAACGTCGCCAACAACGCATTCTATGCGGTTCGGGAAAAAAAGGAATCCCGGTCCGACGGATTCGAGCCTTCGGTCTGGGTGACCACCAGGAAACAAGGCGATGGCGTGGAGATTCGCATCAAGGACAACGGCACCGGCATGCCCGAGGAGGTTCGTCAAAAGGTATTTACGCCTTTCTTCACCACCAAGCCGACCGGATCGGGAACCGGGCTGGGCTTGTCCATGAGCTACGACATCGTGGTGCAGGGACACAGGGGCCGATTCGACGTGGAATCCCGCGAAGGGGAATACACCTGCTTCACGGTGAGCCTGCCCGGAAGCGCGACTTGACGTTTGCGCCGTCCCGTGCTCTTTTTGAAGGCGTCGGCTTGAACAAGACTCGACGATCGTCCGAAAATTCAAACAGACCTGTTCGAAAGGAATATAGATGGCCAAAAAAATTCTCGTTGTGGACGACGAGCCCGATCTCGAGGCTCTGATCCTGCAGAAATTCAGACAGAAAATCCGAAAGAACGCCCTGCAATTCTGCTTTGCGCGCAACGGCCTCGAAGCCCTTGAACAACTCAAGAAAGACAAGGAAATCGACATGATTCTGACCGACATCAATATGCCCAAGATGGACGGTCTGACTTTGCTGGAAGAGTTGCTCAAGCTGCCGTCGGTGATCAAGGCCGTTGTGGTTTCCGCATACGGCGACATGGCAAACATCCGGACCGCCATGAATCGGGGGGCCTTCGATTTTCTCACCAAGCCCATCGATTTCAAGGATTTGGAGGTCACCATCGAAAAGACCCTGGCCGAACTGCTGGTCCTCCAAAAAGGACGCCAGGCAAGGGACACCCTTTCCGCCATCCAGCAGGAGATGGAGCTGGCGGGAAGACTGCAACAGTCGATTTTGCCCCAAAGCTATCCCCTGCGTCCCGAATTTTCCATATATGCCAAGATGGTTCCGGCCAAGGAAGTGGGAGGGGACTTTTACGATTTCTTTTTCATCGACGACGACCGACTGGGATTCGTCATCGCCGACGTATCGGGAAAGGGAGTGACCGCAGCTATGTTCATGGGGATCAGCCGAACCTTGCTCAGGTTCACGGCGCTCCAGAATCTCCCTGCGGAAATGGTTCTGACCCATGTCAACGATCTGCTGAACATAGACAATGAAATTTGCATGTTCGTAACCGCGATATACGGGATTCTAGATATCCGGACAGGGGAACTGACCTATGCCAACGGCGGCCACAACCCGCCGGTCAAAATATGCTCCTCGGGCCGCGCAGAAGTCCTTCCCCTGACCGGGGGCATCGCCTTGGGAATCATGGAGGATATGGCGTTCGAACCCGGGCGCGCCGTACTCTCCCCCGGAGACCTGCTCTACATGTACACGGACGGAATGTCGGACGCCGAGAACGAATCCCACGAATTTTTCGGGGAAGAACGACTTATGGAATACCTGGAAAAATTGGAAAAGATTTCGCCCGAATCGGTGGTCGCCGGCGTTTACGACACCGTAACGGGGTTCGTAGGCAAGGGTAAACAATTCGACGACATGACTCAGCTGGCGATTCAATATAGGCCCTAATCATAATCCCATTCACCTTTGACGAGAAAGAAACACGAGGAAACGATATGAACGTGACGCATGAAACATCGGGCGATGTGGACCTCGTTTTTTTAAAAGGCCGTATCGACGCCCAATCCGCACCAGGAGTCAACCAGGAAATATTCGGGATAATCGAGTGTGGAAAGAACAAAATGCTGATCGGCTGCCAGGACTTGGAATACATATCCAGTGCAGGACTCAGAGTTTTGATCACGGTGGCCAAAAAGCTCCGGGCAGGAGGAAAGCAACTGGCCTTGTGCAACTTGAGCGAAAAAATTTACCAGATCTTCGAGATATCCGGGTTTACCGCGATCTTCAAAATCTATCCTTCCCGGGACGAAGCCTTGAAAGCCTTGGAAGGCAGCCCTTGAAGCGCTTGGTTCTTTCGGCCACCCTGGAAAACTTGGCGCCGTTTTTAGCCCACGTCCGGGAAGCCGCCCGGAATTGCGGACTGGACGACAAGGAGGTGAACCAGGTCGAACTCGCCTTGGAAGAGATCCTGGTCAACGTCATTTCCTATGCATATCCCCGAAACCGCCAAGGGGATGCGGAAGTCCTCTGCGCTTGCGAGAAGGAACGGGCGCTGACCATCGTCGTGACGGACCGAGGCGCCCCCTTCAATCCCCTCGACCGTCCGGACCCCGACACCGGCTTGGCTCTCGAGGACCGCAGCATCGGGGGGCTGGGCATTCTCCTGACCAAAAAAATGATGGACCATATTGATTACGAGCGGCATCAGGGGAAAAACATCCTGACCATGGTCAAGAAAATGAGGAAATGAAGCAGGCGAACGAACCATGATCGAAAGATTGTACAAACGGGTTGCGGCCTTGTCGATAAAATACGGGATTTGGGTCTTCAAGGCTTACACATTGACGGTGGCCGCCGGCTTTTTCGCGTTCTATCCGGCCGGACTGGCGAACAGCCTGCGTTTCTACCGGGTCCTCTTTCCGGAAAAAAACCTGTTTCGGCGTCTTGCTTGCGTCTGGAAGCAGTACAGGAACTTTACCACGATTTTTCTGGATCGGTTCCTTTTGGAACAATCGGGAGAAATACAGTACGTCGCTTCGGGATGGGAACATATCGAAACTGCCGCAAGGAAAAGATCGGGCGGCGTGATCCTCATGTCCCACATGGGCAACTGGGAGATGGCCGCCCATATCATGAAAAGGAAAAACCCGGACATCCCGCTCCTTTTGTACATGGGCGTAAAGCAGAAGGAGCAAATGGAGAAAATCCAGAAGGAGAGCCTGATCGGCAGAGGCGTGAAAGTGATCGGGGTCGCAAAGGACGGCGAGTCGATGTTCGAGCTGATCGAGGGAATCGACTTCATCGAAAAGGGCGGCATGGTTTCCATCACGGGAGACCGCCTGTGGCGCGAAAACCAGCGAACGGTTTCCGTCCCTTTCCTGGGCCGGCGTATCGATTTGCCTGAAACGCCTTTTATTTTCTCTCTGCTTTCGAAAGCGCCGATTTTCGTCTTCTTCGCCTTTCGGACCGAGGATGGAGGCTATCGCTTTTCAAGTTCCGAGCCCATCCATGTAAACGCGGAATCGAGGTCGAAACGGAAGGAGGAGGTCGAAACGGCGGCTCGGAGATACGCATCCATGCTGGAGCGGGCCGTTCGGGAAAACCCCTGTCAGTGGTACCATTTCGGCCCGTTTTTCAAAATTCCATAGATCCGGCGGGCCTCTCCGAACTCCCTGTTCAATAAGGCGGCGCAGGCCAGCACTTTCAAGGATTCGGCGGTGCGGCGAAGGGAAACGGAGCGACGGGCGTGGAAAAGCATCGCGGAATAGTCTTTTTCCAAGTAGGCGATGCGGGCCTCCAGAAGATGCATGGCGGCCCGTCTTTCAACGTCCGCCAATGCTCCGAGGTCCGTTCCGCACCGTCGGCAGACAGGGTTGCCCGTGTACTTGGCTTTGCAGGTGGGACATTTTTTCGGCATGGAATAAAAGCTGTCCTCTATTCGATGTAAAACAGAATGTCCTCCAGCTCGTCGGCGATGTCCTTGGCCCTGTCCATATCGTTTTCGCCAAGAGCCCCCTTCAAATCCTCGAGCAGGTTGACGATTTCGTCCCGGTCCTCCGCAGGGGCCGAATCCAGTTTATCCTCGGCCTGCTTGATCAGCCATTGGTATTCTCCCGGCGCTTCCGCAACGTCCTCTTTTTCGGTCGATACTTCCGATTCGTCTCCCTCCGGCTCCGAATCCGCTCCCCAGAGAGCGTTCACGCGGGACTTGGAAGCGGCCAGCTCCTCTTCCGTGCGTTTGGCAAGAGCGTCCTCGACGACCCCGTCAATGTATTTTCCCGTCTTCTTTTCAACTGCGTGGACTTTCAAGATGCCGTTCAGATCCAGGTCCATCTTCATGACGATTTCGCTTCCCCTGGGAAGCTGGGACAATTCGAACCGGAAATTGCCGATGCGCACGTTTTCGGAGGCGTGTTTGTTTTCCCCCTGAAACACTTGGACATCCACCGCCTTCTGCTTGTCGAAGTAAGTGAAGAATACCTCGCTTCGGGAGGCGGGCAGCTTGGTGTTGCGCCTGATGAGAGGGACGTAAATGTCCATGCTCGGAACCCCGTCTTCGAACCCCAAAGCCACCGTTCCGAAAGTGTACGGCGTTATGTCCAGGAGAATGCCGGTATGATCCAGCCCCATCTCGCGCCCCGCCTGAATGGCCGCGCCCAGCGCCACGCACAGGTCCGGATCGATCTCGCTGTGGGGCGTTTTCCCGATCTTTTCCTCCAGCATGGACGAAATGGCGGGAATCCTCGTGGAGCCTCCCACCAGAATCACCTTGTCTATTTCCGACGGCGTCGCTTTGGCGTCGTTCAACGCCTTCGTCACCGAATCCATGGTCCTTGACAATTCGTCCTCTATCATTTGAACGAAATCCGCTCGCGAAAGTTCGTAGGTCAGATGCACGTCCTTGAACATGCGCTTTCCGATATGATCCTCCTCGATGGTTACGAAAGGCGAGGTGGAAAGGGCGATCTTGGCCTTTTCCGCCGCTTGTTTCAACCGTGCTTTGACGACCAGGTTGTCGCGCACATGAAGCTTCAATTCGTTCTCGATATACTCGATCAGCCTGTTCATGATCTTTGCGTCGAAATCGTCGCCGCCGAGCCGGTTGTCGCCCGTGCTGGAAAGCACCTCGATGACGCCATCCTCGATCTTGACGATGGACACGTCGAACGTGCCGCCGCCCAGGTCGTAGACCATGACCTTTTGTTTCCCGGATTCGGCGCTTTCGTACGCCAGCGAAGCAGCCGTCGGTTCGTTTATGATCCTGACCACGTCCAAGCCGGCTATTTCCCCTGCCTCGCGCGTCGCCTGGCGCTGGGCGTCGGTGAAATACGCGGGGACCGTAATGACCGCCTTGGAGATGGACATGCCCAACTTCCTTTCGGCCCTTTCCTTGAGGGCTTTCAGGATAAACGCGGAAATTTCCGGGGGACTGTAGCTTTCCTTTCCCAAAGTGATTTTGTCGTCGGTCCCCATGCGTCGCTTTATCGAAAGAACGGTCTTCTCCGGGGAAACGATCGCCTGGTTGAGCGCCTCTCTTCCCACGATCACCTTTCCGTCGCCGTTCAAGCCCACGGCCGACGGCATTATGCCGTCGTCGCCGTCTTTAATGATTTCCGCCTTTTCGTTTACGATAAACGCGATTTCGGAATTGGTGGTTCCCAAATCGATGCCCACTATCGGTTCCATAGGGATTTCTCCTTGTTCTCTATTGTCAACCGGCCACGATGACTCGGGCCGTCCTTAAAATTTCGTCTTTGCGGACAAAACCGCCGGATACCTCCTCGATTACGACCCCGGACTCCGTCCCCGGAGATTCCTTTTTCCCGATCGCCGTCATCAGTTTGGCGTCGAAAGGCTTCCCGACGGTTTGCACCGCCTCTATCCCGGAATTGGCAAGCGCCTTGTCCATTCGGCGAATCGCCATCTCGTAACCTTCCATGATCCCCTCCATGCCTTGGGGAAGGGGGCGGAAGAAACTTTTCTTCGACATGACCGCTTCCGCCGCGACCCGGCCTCTCGCCAATGCGTCCCGCACGTCGAAATACGGCATCGACGCACGCTTTTCGCAAGAAAGCCGGATATTTTCCTCCAGCGATTCGATCTCCCTGGATTTAACCTTAAACATTTCGGCGGCTTCGCGCATCCCGGCGATCAATTCGTCGATATTTCCCATGGCCCTGGACTGCTCCCGGTTTTGGAATTTGATCTCCTGGCGAAGAGCGGAAAATTCGGAAAGAAGCGTAAACAAGTCGCAGGACTCGATCGTAGCCGATTCCGTCGCGGGCCTGGAATCGGGAATTTCGGAAAGCCATTGGCTGAAATCCTCCAACGCCTTCGTTTTCCAGGCGGCGTTGTATTCGACGGGTGATCGGACGGGTCCTGCCTTTTTGGAAAGAACGCGGATGAACCAACGCAGAAAAGGGATCACGATTTCGACATCGATACGGCCGAAAAACCATTTGACGTATCCGAACAGCTTAGACGCGAATCTCCTCACGATCCTCCTTTACTCTTTACTTTCGAGACCTCAACTTCTCGTTGGCCTCGACAAGCTCGTCGAGAGTCGCTCGACGGCGACGCACCGGCCGGGAATTGGCGAACTCCATAAGACGGGCTTCGCAATCCTTTTGGTTCGCCCACGAAAACATTTTGGTCTTGACCCTGGCTCGCTTGTCCTTTATCGCCTCGTAAGCCCGGTCGATTTTTTGAAAACGCTCCGGGTCCCTTTCCGGGGGATGCTTCTTTACCATCGAGAGATAGGCTTCTCGAATCCGTTCGTCCGACGCGTCCTCGGAAATTCCCAACGCAAGAAAATATGTCAGCATTCTTCAATCCCCCTCGTCGTGCTCGCTTTTATCAAGAGCGGCTCACAACTTTTCCGTACAAAAGAATCTGCGCCTTGTGGGACAGCTCGTGCGCGAAAGGCCGCATCATTTCCGCCATTTGCTTGTGATCCCGCGCGATCGGCGAGTTCATCATGTCCCTTCTTACCTCCTTCAACGCGGAGTCGGGCGCGCGCCTCAACCCCAGTTCGTCGATGCTGTCCTCGACCCGGTCGATCATATCCCATATTAACTCCTCCACATCCTCTATATCTTCGTCGAAATCGTCGTAGTCGTCGTCGAAATCGTCGAAACGCGGAGCGGGAAAAAAATCGTCCAGCATATCGAATTGGAACTGCCCCAAGGCGACCTTCAGGTTTCCCTGCGCGTGCGCAGCCAAACGACGGGCCGCTTCCTCCAGTTTTTTCCTTTCCGAATCGGAGGCTCTGGCGACTATGTCCCTGAATACCGCGCCGCCTCTGCCAATACCGAGGAAATGACCGATTACCGCCCTGTAAAACTCCAGAATCAGGAAACCGTTTTCCCGTTTTTTGCCAATGCGCCTGTCCAGCTCCGAATAAACATGGTTCGCGACTTTCGGATCGAGAATCATGTCTATGGCGTACGGAAGCTCCTCGTCGGAAACGCCTTTCAACAATTTCGGCTCGTATTCCAGGAAAACATGGGACATATTGGTTTTGCAAATCTGCCGCTGGTGTTTCTCCACAGGGGCTATGAGGGCGAGACGCTCGGCGGAGGACAGCTTGGAAACGGCTTTGACCTCCTTGCGGAACCATTTTTGAAAATCTTGGAAGGAACGGGTTTTGCCCTCCCGCTGCAAATCCATCAATTCCGTCAGGACCATTGCCATGGTCCTTAACTTGTCCACTTTGGAAAAATTTTCTGTTTCCTCCGTCAAAACCCGATGCATATCCGCGTTTTCGGCAACCACTTTGTGGATGGTCCGTTTTGCCGCCACGAGAACCCCCATTTTAGGACGGTTTAGGTCGCGGACTTTTTCGAGGTCGGGCCATGAAAGATGATAATTGCCGCGCTTGAAATTCTTTTCCGCGGAAACCACAAACGCCAGCGCATGCCGGTCCAGGACGCGATTGTCGTGTGGGGCGCGTTTCATGGCCTCTTTCAAAACGTTTTCGGCCTTGCGAAACGCGTTCTTGGAATAATACAAGTCGGCCAGTTCCAGGCAAGGAAAAGGATCGTCCGGAAATTTCTTCATCATGGATAGAAACGCGTCCTCCATGGCGTTCTTAGCATCGTGGGAAGAGTATGGTACTCTCGCCAAAAGCTCGTAGCCTTCGCGGTTTTCGGGATCCAATTCTATGCTTTTCTTCACGATATCGATGGGCGCCAGCTCCCAGTTTTTCGACTTGATTCCCAAAAGTCCGAAATAAGACCCGTTCCCCACATCCGCGAAAAAGCCCGGATAGAAGAGATCGTCCATCCTTTCGACTCCAGCGGCCATCGTTTGTCTTAAAACAAGGGAATGCGCCAATTTACGCTCTTCGACGTCGGGAAACTCCTCGTTTAGGACTTTGATATACGCTCCCGCTTGCCGAAGTTCCTTCCCGGAAAACACATAGGAAAATTTCTGGGAAAGCAGCTCCGCGCGCTTTTTGCCAAGGACCTTGGCGGCGGTGCTCCTCAGCGTGGAAACTCGGTCCAGGCCGCCATCGATCATCTTTGGCCAAATAATGTGCAGAATTTCCTCCGCCGCGATTTCGGGATTTTCGGGAAACACGGATTCCGCCAGCGCCGATATCGCCGAAGAGCAAGCGTCCGGAGCCTTTTGGGAAAGCTCGTGAATCAAGCCTTTGGCTCGCTGCTCGGCCATAATCGGCCCGTCCCACAGGCACTCGACGGCCGTCATCGCATTGCGTTTCTCCTCCTCGTTCGCTTCTTCGTCCAACGCCAACCCGAGCTTTTCCAGCAACGGATTCAGGCAAAAATCCTTGGGAATCATCGAGATCGCGCGTCTCGCCGCCTTGTCGTCCTCCTTGCAGAACGCGGCCATCGCGCGGCAGAACATTCGCAAAGGCGCGAACGGAGAGACGCGGGAAATCGTCTTCAATTCGTCCCCGGCACCGTCCCAGTCCGCTTTCGCCATCGATTCGACCGCCTGTCGAGCCTGGGCGCCGTCCCGCCTCAAAGGCGATTCCTCGCTTAACAAATCCAGGCAATCCCATCGCTTTTCCAAAAGGAGCGAATCGGCAAGGACCCTCTCGATGACCGGGGACGGCCCCTTTTTCTCGAGATATCTTCCATAGGCGTCGAAAGGGGCTTCCCCGGACAGGGAACCGACATAGAACGCCATCAGGGATTCGTCCACCTG
>CAZNTU010000107.1:0-17891 GCA_964575975.1 uncultured Desulfobacteraceae bacterium | reverse complement strand
GCACCCTCGAAAACACCCTTCCCCCTGGTGCCCCCATCCTCCCCGAACTGGAGTACTGGGCGGTTACCCAAGGCAGATTTCCCGAAAACGCCCGCGAACCTTTTGGAAACCCCAAAAACATCCATTGGGGGACCTACAATTACAAGATGGGAAGAATGGTCCGGACAAAAGAACATATTCCCCAGGCTCTCAAGGAGAGGGAGGCATTCAAGCGGATTGCCGAGGGCCGATTCAGCAAGGATCACATCGTGCTGGAACATACCGGAAGCGACTTCGTTGTCGCCGAAGGGGCCTTTATCGGAAGAATCGTGGCCTTGGGAGCCGATTCCGGCGCCGTCGACGAGGGAATCGCCGAAGGACGAAAAAGGCTGGAGTCCTCTTTTTGCGAATATCAAGACCCGGAGATCGAAAAATGAACGAATTGAAAACGAAAACGTCCGAATTGGACGAGTTTACAAACGAAGTTTTGGACAAATTATACGTCCCGGAGAAAAACGGCGCTCCCCTTTCGGAGAACGTCCAGGGGGAAATCGCCGGTCTTTTCGAAAAGTGCGGAGATAAAAGCCGGACCGGCCCGATTATCCGGCTTTTTTCCCGTCTCGTGGAAATCAGGGACGAATTCGGAAAGACGCCGGAAGCGGCGGGATTGCTCCGCAAGACCCTCGTCGATCTGGCCCTTTCCCACGCGAGCGTGGACGAACACGGCGTGACCGTAGGCGGACGGCTCGCCAGGGCGTTGCCCATCGTGGACGAAGCCGACGAACGCGTGGCCGAATACATGAGAAGGCACCCGGTGGAGGCGCCCAGCGGAATAGAGCTGTGGGACGCCATCCGCGAAAACATGGACCGGATCAAAAAGGCGTTCGGCATAGGCGACCAGGAATGGAACAGCTATAGCGGCCAGCTAAAAAACTGCGTCGATACCGTCGAAAGCCTGGGCGAGATAATCGACCTGCCATCCAATGTTCTGGACGACATCCGCCGCGTGACGAAGAAGTACCGCATGCGGCTCACCCCCTACTACGCGAGCCTGATTCGCCCCGGAAAGGTGAACGACCCGGTCCTGATCCAATCGGTCCCCACCGGCGAGATGGTGGACAACGTGGGCGTGGAAATTCCCCCGGTAGCGGCGGACCACTCCCCCGCCAGGCTCGTCGATCAGTTCTACCCGCGCGTCGTAACCATCAAGGCGACAAACATGTGCGCCATGTACTGCACCCACTGCCTTCGTATCGCCCACATCGGCAAGAAGGACCGCGTCTATTCGGACCAGGCCTACGAGGAAGCCTTGGACTATATCCGGAACAACCCGCTGATCCGGGACGTTCTGATCACCGGAGGCGATTCGTTCGCTCTTCCGAACAAAATGATCGCAAAAATCCTGGCAGCCCTCGACGAGATCGATCACGTGAAAATGAAACGATTGGGCACGCGAATCCCGGTGACCGCTCCCCAGCGGGTGGAAAACGAACTGCTGGACATCCTGGAGGCCAGCAACGAGAAAAAGCCCGTGCGCGTGGTGACCCAGATCAACACCGCCCAGGAAATCACGCCGGTCTCCAAGGAGGCCTTCAAAAAGATATCCGGCTGCGTCAGCGCCGTTCTGAACCAAGCCGTACTGCTTAGAGGAATAAACGATTCGTACGTGAAGATGTGGAAGCTTTGCGAGACCATCCAGGAAAGCTACGTGCGGCCCTACTACGTTTTCAATTGCAGCTATCGCAACCCGCAGTTCGCGCACTTGAGAGTCCCGATAGAGCGAGGCAGGGACATCGTCGAAAGCATGTACGGCAATATCTCCGGCGACGCGATCCCGAGATACATCGCGACCGCCGGCGGAAAAATTCCTCTTCACAGAAGCAACGTCGCGAGACGCGAGGGCAACCATGTGATTCTAAGGAAACCATGGAACGGGCAGGAGGTTGGCTATCCCGACCCCGACTTGGACGAGTACGCATGGAAAGAATTCGCCTTCGCCAAATACGACTATTGAACAATGGAAAAAAAGACGAACGAAATACTACGGTACCTGGTTTCCGCCGAGAAAGAAATGTTCGGTTCTCTGGAACGTCTTGTAACGACACAGAGCCACAGTTTCAACAAAGCCGGAAACGACCGCATGGTCGAAATAATCGCTGCCGAATTCGAAACCTCGATTTTGAATTGCGAGACCATTTTCCAGGAGAATCTGGGAAACCATCTGGTGGTCCGTTCGCCCGCAGTCTCGAAGCATCCGAAGCAGATTCTGCTATCGGGGCATACCGACACGGTTTTTCCGGAGGATACGACTTTCACGTGGTACAGGGAAAGCGACGGCCTTTGCAGAGGCCCCGGCGTGATCGACATGAAGGGCGGACTGGTCGCTGGAATCTACGCGCTAAAGGCGCTTGAAGCCGTCGGTTTGTTGCGCGACCTGCCAATAACCTTCATTTTCAACTCCGACGAGGAAATCGGCTCCAGAACGTCGGGATCGATCATCAGAAGCGAGGCCCGCAAGAGTCTCTTCGCCTTCGTGCTGGAATGCGGGGGATTGGGGGGCGAAATCGTCACCGGAAGGAAAGGCAGCATGTCCATCGCGCTGGAAACGTTCGGCAAGGCCGGGCACGCGGCCACGGCAGTAAAGGACAAAGCCAGTGCCATCCTCGCGATGGCGAAAAAGATCGTCGCGGTGGAGGCGTTGAACGACCAGGACAGGAAAATATCCGCCAACGTCGGAAAAATGGAGGGAGGCATCGGCCCCAACACGGTACCCGACAGGGCTTTCGCCAGGATCGACGTCCGATACGAGCGTCCCGAAGACCGGCTCGAACTTGTCGAAAAACTGGAGAAAATCGCGAAAACTTCCCATGCCCCCGGCACCCATGCCCACTGGGAATATGTAAGCGGTCGTCCGCCCATGCCCGAAAATCCGGGAAATCGGCGCCTGTTCGAAATCGTGAAAGGCGTCGCGTCGGATTTGAACATTCAAGTCAAGGAAGAATTCCGGTTCGGCGTATCGGACGCCAACCTCGTCGCGGACGAAAACACGCCGGTGTTAGACGGTTTGGGTCCCGTCGGGGCGGAGGACCACAGCGAGAACGAATACATGGTCAAGAAAAGCCTTCCGGAGAGGACGCTGCTGTTGGCGGCGGCGATCGACGCCTGCTGGTCGTTATTCTGAGGGTTGACCGATCACCTCCCTGACTTTTACGGCGATTTCTTGGATGGAAAACGGCTTTTGCAGGAAGTTGATGCCAGGATCCAGAACGCCGTGGTGGGCGATCACATTGGCCGTGTAGCCAGACATGTAGAGGGTTTTGAGGCCGGGGACGAAGCGGCCGAGCCGGTTGGCCAACTCCCTTCCGTTCATTTGGGGCATAACTACGTCGGTGATCAACAAGTCGATTTTTCCGTTACATCCCCGGACCAACTCGATGGCCTGTTCAGGCGTTCCTGTCGCCAACACGTTATATCCCAGCTGTTCCAGAACGGTTTGGCCCAACTCCAGAATCGAGCCGTCGTCTTCGACCATCAAGATGGTGCCGGTACCAGCAGGGATCGGTTCGACGGGTTTCGTATCGGTCGCGGTTTCCGGCGTATCGATGGCGGGCAGGTATATCCGGAAGGTAGTTCCTTTGCCGACCTCGCTGTAGACATTGATGAAGCCCTCGTTCTGCTTGACGATCCCGTAGACGGTCGACAATCCCAGGCCGGTACCCCTGCCGACGGCCTTGGTCGTGAAAAAAGGATCAAAAGCCTTTTTCATGGTCGCGTCATCCATGCCGCACCCGTCGTCGCTGAAGGCCAGCAGCACGAACCGTCCCGGAGTAAAGCCGGGATGGGAGTCGCAGTAGGCCTTGTCGAAAACCACGCCGTCCGTCTCGATAGTGATCTTGCCCACTCCGGCAATGGCATCGCGAGCGTTGATCATAAGATTTACTAGAACTTGGTCTATCTGGCCGGGATCGATTCTTATTTTCTCCAGTTCCGCGCGCGGCTTCCAGACAAGGTCGATATCCTCGCCGATGAGCCTCTTCAGCATTTTGAGCATGGCGGAGACGGTCGCGTTGACATTCAACACTTTCGGATGGGTCGTTTGCTTGCGGGCAAAGGCCAGCAGCTGTCGGACGAGTTCCCCCGAACGATGCGCAGCCCCGTGAATTCTGTTCAGATTGCGATACAACGGATTGTCCCGATCAAGCTTGAGCATGGCCAATTCGGTATTCCCGACAACAACGGAAAGCATGTTGTTGAAATCGTGGGCGATTCCGCCGGCTAAAAGCCCCACCGCCTCCATCTTCTGAGATTGGACGAGTTTTGCCTCCAGCGAGGCCTTTTCCTTTTCCGCCTCTTTACGTTCCGTGAGATCGCTGTGGGCCCCGGCCAGTCGGACGGCGTTGCCTGCGGAGTCCCACGCCACCGCTTTGCCGCGGGACTGAATCCAGCGCCAATTTCCATCCTTGGCTATCATCCGGAACTCGATACTGAAGGCTTCATGCGAGGCGATCGCCTTCCTGACCTCCATCTCGGCGCCCTTGCGATCGCCCTCGTGAACCAACGACGCCCAAGCCTCGTACGAGGCCGGGAATTCGTCCGGCTCGTAGCTTAGCATCCTATACCATCGCGGGCTGAAATAGACCCGCTCCGTTGCCAGATCGTAATCCCAAATGCCGTCGCGCGTCGCTTCCTGGGCAAGACGCAGTCTTTCCTCGCTTGCCTTGAGCGCGTCCCGACCGGCCAGAACTTCTTTGTAGCGATTCTCCAACTTTTTCAAGCTTTGCTGCAGCTGGAAAGCCATGCTGTTGAAAGCGCTCGCCAATCGGGCAACCTCTTCGGGACCTTCGACTTTCGCTAGCAATTCCCGCTCCCCTTGCGCTATTCGGGTCGCCGTTTCTTGCAGGGCGACCAGACGCGCCGTCAACCTGCGCGACATGGCCGCACCGGCAAAAGCCGAAATCGTAGCCATTGCGCCAATAATGATCAGGGAAATCAACGCTGTCAGCATTATTTCGCGAAAAGCCTCCGTCCAAGGCAGTTCCGTGACAATGGCCCATTGCGGCGTGTCAAGGGGGACATAAGTGCCGACAACGAAGGAATCGGCAATCCCGCGGTAGATTTTGGCGCTTTGAAGGGAACGGCGGGCCGGATTTTGGATGAACTCGGCGACGGTCGGCACCCTGGCCACGTTTTCTCCTTTCAGTACGCGGGCCGTATCGCCGAATGCGAGCAGGTTGCCCATTCTATCCACAACGTAGGCGTAGCCGGTTTGTCCGACCTTGAGGTGATCGACCAAATCCCACATGAATTTCAGGTTCACTTCGGCTGTCAAAGTCAGTTTGATTTCGCGCAGCGCATTGAGCACCGGAATGCGAATGCCGATCAGGGGTTCGCAAGTCACGGGATCGATATAGACGTCGCTGATCGCAGGGGCCGAAACGACATGGGGCAGTTGCGAAAAAAGGGGATTTTCCCCTTCGTTCCGGGGAGAGTTGAAATCCGTTGGAGCATAGCGAGAAACATCTGATAGGCGATGTCCATCGAGTCCGCAAATGGATAGGCGACGGTAGGCTGGCTGAAGCCCGAGAAGACGCTGGAGATCGAGCTGCCAGTGCGCAGGGGTGGCCGTGTCGGGGTTTGTCATCCAGGCCGCGGTTGCCAGTGCCCGACAATTTTCCTGAACGAAACCGCTGACCGCCCGGCTCGCTCCTTCGGCGACCAGACGCTGATTGTTGAAGAGCGCGTTTTTTTCGGCTTGGAAATGGGCCGCAAGTTGAAGGCTGCTCGAAACGAGCAAAACAGCCAAACTCAGGGAAAAAAAGGCCAGCATGAACAGTTGGGCCAGATTTCGTCCCGATTCGAACTTCCCGAGCATGGGCATGGCCGCTTTCCCCCTCTTTATAAACCGAAAGAAAAAAACGTTCTAACGAATAACCACCTTGGCCTGCCGCAGCAATCCTTCCGGGATGTGCAAGCCGAGGTCGCTGGCGCGCTTGTAATTGATATACAAATCCTGTTCGGGCGTCACGACAGGTATGGTTCCCGCTGGAATACCGCTGAAAATCTTGGCAACGATCGGCGCCGCCAATTCTCCGATTTCGGCAAGATCGTTGCAATTGCCGAATACGGCGCCTTGCTCTACGGTATATAGAAAGCTTCCTCCAAGTGGCAGGCGATGTCTGTCGGCAAAACCGCTGATCAATCGCCATCCTTCCGGCGAGTGGTTTAACGTGTCGGGCATGAGCAACATGGCATCCACTTCGGCGGGGCCGTTACTTTCGCGCCGCAGCAGATCGGCGGCAAGCTCTTCGAGGGTCTTAACGGGCGCTTCCACAAGCTCTATGCCCAATGAGCGGGCCAGAGGCCGGATCACGGCCAAGGCGGGGGCGCTGTTGGGGTATTCTTTAATGTAGCCAATCCATACACGGCGATTTTCCGGAGCAATGGCATGCAAGATTTCCAGGCGTTTTCCGATTTGCTCGGGGCCGGGATAACGAACGCCGGAGATGTGGCCGCCCGGCTCGCGCACGCTGGCCACCAAACCGGATGTCTCGATCCCGGCATAGGCGAAGACCACAGGCAGTCCGGGAATTTGACGGGCCGCCTCTTTGGCGGCGGTCGCGGCTTCCGTCGGGAAAGCAAAAATCATGTCGGTCTTGCTGTCCAATCGAGGAACTCCTTCAATGGAATGTGCTGCCATTGAAGACGGATCGATCATGCGAAAATCGAAGGTAACGGCGCCCCCCTCCCGATAGCCGAGCTGCTCCAATCGGGATTTGAGGCCGTGGAAGATCGGTTCGAAAGCAGAGGTGCTGCAAAGGACCACAACATGGTGCCGATCGGGAATTTCAAAACAACCTGCGATTAGCGGCGCGCTTAAAGCGAGGAAGGTCAGAAGAAACGATCGGCGCGCGATCATGGTCAACAAGACTATCATGGAGGAAATAACGGCCTGCTTGAGCATCTTTTCTCGTTATAACTCAGTCTTAAAGAAGTTGGGGCAAAGTCTACTTGGTCTGTATAGAACAGGGACTTTCCTAATGTCAAATGAAAACAACAAGATTCTTTTCCGGATTTCCAATCGATGTGTCCGTTGTCAGTCGTCGATATCCCCGTCGCACTTCGCCCAAATCCCGGAAACCTTCTCGTCGTCCCCGAAATCGTACCGAACGTGTTCCATGAACATCCTGGCGGCTTTGATGTCGATCCCGACATACCTGTCAATTCCACCCGAGGAGCTTAAAATTTGCGCGTCGTATTTCCTCCGGTAATATTTCAACTTGTCGTCGGTGGGCTTGACCACGAACACTTCCTTTTTTTGCTCGAACGCCAGTTCCAAGGCGATGGCCATCATCAGTTCGTCCAGGTTCCAAAACCCCTTCCGCCCCTTGTTGCGATAGGCTCTCCTTATGAAAAACCCCACGTGGTGTTCCAGTCTCAAATCCTTGAACGGGGCGATGGTTCTTCCGATGGTCCGGTGGACGAGCGGACTGAACGGCAGTCCGATGACCGGGGAGGCGAACGCCGAATCAAGAAACGCGGGCCTCGCGAGGTCGAAATCGAGGAACGCTATGTGCCTCAAATCCTCGAAAACGAAGACATCGATCATGCACATGCCGCGAACCGATATCAGCAGACTCTCTTTCGTTTTGTAGCAAACGGCGAATCCCTTATGCAAAAATTCGCGGAAATTCAGGCGGTACCAGTTTTTCGGATTTTCATCCACGCGTCGTTCCTCCCTTTTTCGAATTCGCGCAAATTATCGCGAGATAGTCGGCGCGTTCTCTTTCCTCCCTGTTTTCGACAGTAAAAAAATCACGGAGGACGATAAGACGACTATTCCGGCGGTGAGTCCTATCCCTAGGAAAGGGACGAGCCAGAGGCTTCCCAGAAGCGACCCCGCGCATCCTCCGGCAAGGTCGGCCGCGTAGAACGGAGATATCACTTTTTTCTGTTCCAAATCAACGCTTAAACTTTCGTTGGCCAACACGGCCGAAACCAGAAAACCGCCCGCGAACAACAGCGAGGAAACCGTAAACAGCCCCGCGTCGATCTCGAACCGGACGACGACGGCAAAAACCGCGTTGAAAAGAACAAACAACGCAAATAGCGCCGGCGTCGAGCGCATAGTCGAGGAGCGTTTTTCTCCCCGCCTGGATTTCTCCGCCAGCAGCGCGCCCGCCGTCATGCCAGCCATGAAAACCGTGAGCAGCAGGCCGATGTTCTGGTATAACACCCCCTGCTTGACCTGGTAGAATAGCAAAAGCATGGTTTCCATGGCCATTCCGACGAAAGCCGCCGTGAAAACCATAACGACTCCGCGCCGCAGCCGATTCCCGTAAGCCGTCGTCAAAAAAGCGCATATGAACAAAGCCGCGAATAGGATCAGCGTCCCGAAGAAAAGCCTCTCGGGCGTCATCGCGGAAATATCCCAGTGAATCATGCCCGGCGCGAACTTGGAAAGCCAGATCATGATCGTGTACCGGAAGCAGGAAGGTTCGAGATCCGTGTTGGGATACGCCTTCGATTCGGCCATTGTTTTCCCTATCTCGAAAAAGCGGTCGTTGGTGTACAAATACGCGATGTAGGGCGGCGTGACGCTCTTGGAAAAAATGTTCGCATTCAAAAACCTCTCCTTCAGGATTTCCGGGTCCCTGACGAGTTTATCTTTAGAGGCGATCAGAATATTGGTCGTTCCGGGAAGCGCGACCGCGTCTTTGAAAACGGCCGACAACGCCTTGAAGACCCCTGCGTTTCGATGGGTCAAAAACGGGGTCCACACGTTTTCCGACGAGGAAAGGCGAAGGGCCAGGACTCCGCCGGGAGCCAGCTTTCTTTCGCACAACTCGAAATATTCGTGGGTGAAGTACCTGTTGGATTGGCCCGAAGACGGTTCCGGCATGCCTGCCAGCATGAGGTCGTATTTTTTTTCGGAGCGCTTCAGGAAGTTTCGCGGGTCGGCCGCATGAACTTCGACGACGTCCGAACCCAAAAAGCCGGCGAACTCGGTCGGCAAATGCGAACGCGCTAAATCCAAAAGCCCTCGGTCGAGTTCCACGCAGTCTATTTCTTCAGGCCCGTATTTCAAAGCTTCGCGCGCGAGTCCCTCGATTCCGCCGCCCGAAATCAGAATCCTTCGGGGATTCGGATGCTGCAACGCGGCCAAATGCACGAATTCCTCCGCCGATACGCTTTCCGTGTCGAAAGCGAGAGCGTCGTTCTCGAAAACCGCGAACCGTCCCCCGGTCTCGGTTACGGTAATCCTGCCGTAGGGAGTGTCTACCGATTCGACCAAGTCCGGATGGCTCCAGCGAGTCATGGCGCGGTCCATGGACGCGGAAAACAAAAGCGCGACGGAAAGCGCAGACAAGAAAAAAACTGCTGAATACCTGGCTATTCTCCCGCCTCCCGATCCGGGAAACAGGGTGGCGATTACCGAGCAAAAGGCGCATAAAAGGGCTTGGGTGAAATTCCTCGCTCCCGACATCGACAAAAGCGTCGCCCCCAGCCCCCCGACTACCGCCCCGGCGCTCTCCCAGGCGTACGCAAGGGCGAAACTCCTCTTGCCCTCGCCGCGCGAAGCGAAACTCACGAAGTATCCGGCGGTCCACTGGAAAAGAAGTCCGAGCAAAATTCCGGCCGGCATAAGGCACAGCAACACCGCCAGCATCTGAACCATCAGAGGAAGATAGCTTCCGGGGACCGCGCCCGGAACCAGGCGAATCGCCCGAATCGCGGCCACCTCGAGGGGAAAGAGCATACCCAGAACGAAAAAGGAAACCATGATCGCGGCTATATCGGGAACGTATCCCCTCTTTCCCAGAACCGCGCCCGTACCGGTCCATAAAAGCCACACGCCGAGGGCTAAAACGTAGATCAATTCGACGCCGTAGAACGCCACGGCGAGTTCCCTCAAAACCACTACCTGACCCAGGAGGGACACCAGGCCTATCGTAAAAAGATATACTCGCAAAATTTATCGGAAACCCTTGTCGCCGAAAATCTGGGCCTGGAACGTATGAAGCGCGGCCCCGTCTTTCCAGCCTCCTTCCGACAGCCCCGCTTTCAGGCAAAGCTGCTCCAGCATCCGGTCCCTGTCCCACCCCTGCTCCACCGCCACCTGGGGAAGAAACACGGCGCGCCGGCCGTCCTTTTCGATAATCACGCCGTCCCTTCCAATCACGATATCCTCGTAGGACGAGACTTGCTTGAACGGGGTCAGGACCGAAATTTCGATTTCCAAGTCGGAGAATTCCGAAAGCGTCACCGGCCGAAACCTAGGGTCGTTGAACGCGGCCTGGATCGCCATGGCCGAAACCACCTGGCCGAGAGGAAGGTTCTCCGCCATGTGGCCGACGCATCCCCGGAGGTCTCCGTGTTTCTTGAGCGTCACGAAAGCCCCCTGCCGCGATTCCAAAACGGGACCGAAGTCCCTCGGGAGCGGCAGGGTTTCGCTCTCCAAGAACTGCTTGATAGTTCTTCTGGCCAAGGAAACAAGTATTTTTTGGTTCTCCGAATCCAAAACGCCGCCGGGCATTTCGACGTTCGCGCGACTCTTTTCGGACGAATCGTCCTCGCCGGGATCGTCCTGGAAAAAGGCCACAGCTCCGTATCCCACGACTCTGTCGTGGTTTCCAACCACGGCGTCTCCGGAGTTCGCATAGCTTACCAATTTCGCGAATTTTGCTCCCAATTGCTTCGCCGTCGCCATGGCGACCATCACCGGGGCTTGACCGCAGGCGCAAGTCCCCAAGCCGGCGACTCCCTCGCCCGGCATTTCTTTAACGATCTTGTCCAAATTTTCCGGCGAAAGGGAGCAGACCGCGTCCAAGACCGCCTTGTCCACCCGGACCGCGTCCTCGTACGACGGGTAGTGCGACAGGTCCGAACTGGCCACGATCAGCGTTTTTTTTTCTTCAAAGGATTTAATGACTTGCGCCAAAACCTCCCCGAAACGCTCGCACCTTTCCACGTCCTGAGTCGCCACCACGACCGGGACGATGCCCGCCTTGGGAAACAGTAGTTGCGAGAACGGGACCAGTACCTCGATGGAATGCTCGCCTTCGTGGACATAAGATAGAAAGGAAGCGTCTTCGAATGCCTCCATAAGCTTTTTTGCCACGGCCTCGTCGATTTTGGCGACTCCCAAGGGAGTTTCGAATCCCCCTTCCGCGTAGACCGAGATTTTCGAAAAGCCGGACGCCGTGTGATTGGTCCCCAGCAGCACAACCACATCGAATTCGTATCCGCGCGCCTGGTTGAACGCATCGGCGCAGATTTGCCCCGAATAGACATAGCCCGCGTGCGGCGCTATCAAGGCGACGGGTCTTTTTCCGACCGGCACCCTGGCCGACTCCAAAAAACAATCCAAAGCCTTGGAAAGCCTCTCCTTGTCCGCCGGATAGAATTGCCCCGCGACTGCGGGCTTCCGGATGTTATCGGATAGAACTATTTCCGCGTGTACTGCGGCAATAACAAGCGCAATAAGAACGATAGCCAAGTTTTTCATTTTTCGTCTTCCTGCGTCGCGCGTAAATAAGGTGTTAGCTGTTAGCCGTTAGCCGTCTGGAAATCGATTTTAGCATCGGCCATTGTGCGATCCTCCCTCAAGTCGCAAAACTCCCGCTTGCGGTAGCGCCGCCTTCCGCAGCGGCGCGGCGCATCGGCACGCCTACGGCGATTCAAATCCAAACTCCCGAAATCGGCTCCCCGCAATAGGCGCACCTGCCCTCTTTCAAATTTTCGGCGGTGACGAAAAACCCCACCCTCTCGATTACAGTTTTCCCGCACTTGGGGCAATAGGTGTGGTTGCCGGGATGCCTCGGGTAGTTTCCCACGTACGGATAGTTCAATCCGGTCTTCTTCGCGATGCCGTAGGCGCGCTCCAGGGTGCTCAAGGGCGTCGGCGGAAGATTGAGCATCTTGTAGTCCGGATGGAATCTCGTGAAATGCACCGGAACGTTCGATCCCAACTCGCCCGCCACCCATTGGCACAACTCCGCAAGCATCTTTTCCGAATCGTTCAGCGTCGGAACCACCAAATTTACGATTTCCAGATGCACGCCTTCTCGATGCACCTGCTTCAAGCTTCTCAACACCGGCTCGAGTTTCGCTCCGCAAACCTTCTCGTAGAAATCCCGGCTGAATCCTTTGAGATCGATCTTTATAGCGTCCAGCACCTCGCACATTTCCGCCAAAGGGGCCTCGTTCATGAAGCCGCAACTGATCAGCACGCAACGGACATTCTTCTCTTTGGCAAGCCGGGCGATATCGGTCATGTACTCCGCGAACACGGTGGGCTCGTTGTAGGTGAAGGCGATAATCGGCGCTTTGTTTTCGATGGCCGCCTCGACAATCTTGGACGGCTTCGCGAACCCGGACTTGAAATCCTCTGGCTTGGCCTGCGAGATTTCCCAGTTCTGGCAAAACTGGCAGCTTAGAGGGCATCCGGCCGTAGCCATGGAGAAGGCCTGTCGTCCCGGCAAATAATGGTAGAACGGCTTCTTCTCGATAGGATCGATATGCACGCTGACCGGCCGGCCGTAAACGAGGCTTCGCAGCGTTCCGTCCACGTTGATCCTGGCTTTGCATTTCCCTCGCCCGCCCTGCATGATCACGCACTCCTGGGCGCAAAGCAT
This sequence comes from uncultured Desulfobacteraceae bacterium, assembly GCA_964575975.1. Lineage (GTDB taxonomy): Bacteria > Desulfobacterota > Desulfobacteria > Desulfobacterales > SKZT01. Next base: position 5,277 of record CAZNTU010000107.1, on the reverse strand, counting down.
GCATTTCACGACCCCCGCCCCGTGCTCGACCTTGCGACCCTCCAGTTTCTCCTCGGGCGAATGGCAGGCGCTGCAAGATACGCTCTCCTGCTTGGTGGAAATGTAAAAACGGGCCTCGGGCGCGGTTTTCAGAAACTCGGAAGGAATACCTTCTAAAAGACCGGCCTCGGCACCCCGAACAAAGCCCTCCAGACAAAAGGGGCTCGTCAGAATTGCCCCGGCCCCGGCCGCGAAAACGGAAAACCTTGCGACCTCCTTTAAAAAACGCCGACGGGAGAGCTTCCCGTCAAAATGCTTTTCACAGAGTACCTCGGAGTTTTTGTCGGAAGACGGCATGGCAATTGGCCTCTCTTATTTTTTTCCCGCAGTTTGAATGATTTTTTATACAACAATTCGTTTTCGAAGCCAATTGTTTTTCTCCGCGCCCCGTCGGTATCCAAAACCATGCAACCAGGACTGCTCAAGCATAGTGGAAAGCCATGCATGCCTTACTTGATTTCAACAAATGAATAGCTTGCCAGCTTCCAGGCGGCGGTTTCGAAACTCAAGGCGACGGGGCGATATGCGGCATCCAGGTCGGCCACGCTGCGAATCCCGGCATCCCAATAGTCGCGAACGCGACGGCAGAAGTGCTCGTTTCGGGGGTAGCTTTTCGATTTTTCATCGTAATTCCTAAAAAGGTATCGGTAGGTGGGATCCACCAAATGCCAGCGATCTTCGAGCCAGACCTCGAGGAACACGTGGCCGGTGACGATCGTCAGATCGTTTTCTTTATATCGAAGCATCCAGTCGGTATTGGCGGTCATTACCATCCGGGTCGGGATATTCAAGGCTCGGAACAATGTGGCCTGAACCAGCGCAAAATCGGCGCATCCGCCTAAGGTTGGGCTCTCGAAAAGGGCGTCCGAAGTGCGGGCGAAGGACTTGTCGTTCAGCCAGTTGTCGTAGCGGAACCGGGACCAGACGAACTCGACCCCCTTGTACATGCATTCCCTGCGGTTGCGGCATGAAACGGAGGCGGCGGCCTCTTCGATACGACGCGTTACCCGGCTTTGTTCTCCGCCGGCGAGCCATTCGGCAATTTCCATGGGAACAGGTTCGTCCCTGTACTTGGAAAAGTCAATGCGGTGCAAGCCCAATTCGGCGCAGGATACGGCCGCAAAGAGGCAGATGGTCAGGACGAAAAGGACCGGCAAACGACTTGAAATCGCTTGAAAACTCATCGCTCGTTCGAATCGTAAACAAACAGGCTTTTTGACAGGCGCATATGATTCGAAAAGGCTTCCCGCCCTTTTCGCTTCGAGCGAAAAGGGCGGTATGTTCGTTATTCCATCCAAGGCGGCATGGACAAGATGGCCAAATCGGAAAAGATTGAATTGAGCGTTCTAATGGCAGCCTCGCCCACGAAGAAGACTACAATGCCCTTTTCGCCTAGATAAGCGGCAGCCACCGAGGTCGAGCCGATCAAAGTGGTGCCGCCGCCTTGAGCAGCGAGGCCGACTGTGGAATTCTCCCCGGTCAGGACCGTGGTGACTAGGCTGGCGGTGTCCTGCGCGTAGGCGGGACGGACAAAACCGATGGCGGAAACGGCGCGGTCTATCGCTGAAACGTACTCCGACGGCGACACGGAAACCGCAAAATCCGTCCCCCTGACACCGGCGACCGCAGTGGGAGTTTGCACGACAAAGTCGGGCTCGCCGGCAATTTTCTTGACAATGAATCGCACGCTGCCCCATAAAAGCTCCATCACCGACGAGCGTTTGTCCTTTTCGGGATCGTACAACGATTTGACGAGTACCAGCTTGGCTTGAGGGGCCATTGCGAACAGGCTTTTGTCGTTCATGACGGCATTGAGCCGGGAGCGCTCCATCGTAATCAGGGTGTCTTCGGTCGAGAGGGGATTATTGTCTTGCAGTCGATATGCGACCTTTTCCCCCTTGTGAATGACATATGCCGTTCCCACGACCTTCTGAACCGTACCGATCGGTTCTCCCTCGCCGACAACGAAAGAATCGGCTACAGCGACATCGGAGGGCAGAAGATCCTTTTCGGGTTTGAAACTCTTGAAATTCCCAAGGAGTCTTTCGCCGTCGTCGGCACTGTAGGGAGCTGAGGTCGCGAATAAAAAGCACAGAACGATCAGCCCGACACATGAAAACTTCGTCAATCTCGTCGATTTCATATTGTTCCCCTTCCTTTTGTATTTCCGTTGTCGAAACGAAATGCGTTTGAAAAAAACGGCGTTTGGCCCTATCAAAAACCGTATAAAATCCAATCTCCAGCCCACGCGGCTTTTTCCAATATCAGAAAGAGTTTTATTTATCAAGCGCCTGGTGGCACTTTCCCCCGCGACTTTTCAACTTCGGTTCCTTTGGCGGGAATTTTCGAACCACTTGATAAACGGCAACCGACCGGGAAACAAAAAATATCCTTGACCCCGCAATGCAACTCTTGTAACCATCGACAAATTTATTCCCTACAACAAAGGAGGCAAAAACATGGAATTGAAAGCGATCGAAACGGATAAGGCCCCGGCTGCCATCGGTCCGTATTCCCAGGCAATCGCCGCCGGTCCTTTCCTGTTTGTGAGCGGCCAGCTCGGACTCGACCCCGATACTGGAGAAATGGCCGGCCCCGACCTCGCGTCCCAGGCGCGCAGGGCACTGAAGAACCTGTCCGCGATCTTGGAGGCCGCAGGCGCGGACCTGACCAAGGTCGCCGCCGTGGACGTATTCCTATCGGACATCGGCGACTTCACCGAATTCAACGGAATTTACCAGGAGTTTTTCGAGGAGCACAAGCCTGCGCGGGCCGTCGTCGGCGTCAAAGGACTCCCGAAAGGCGCGCTCGTGGAAATCAAGTGCGTGGCCTTGGCATAAAGTCCGAAAATCAAGATTGCTGCCGTAGAAAAAGAGACATGTCTGGTCTTGCGCCACCGCGAATTTCAATACGCGGGCTTCGCGAAAACGAAAACTCGAAAGGAGACTCGAACAATGGCGAAATCGTTCGAAAGGCGGTCCGGGGAAGAGGTCGAGCGAATTAACCGTTTGCAGCGAATTCGTTTCGACCGTAGCTTTCGCCTGTTCGAGCCGCCTTTGCCCGAAGGGGTGCCGGAAAGACTGGAGAGAATCGTGGCGGAGGGAAGAATCGAGAAAAACGACGCCGTGCTCGACGTCGGGTCCGGGACCGGCATCCTGGTCCCGACAATCCGGAAATACGCTCCGTCGCAAATTTACGCTTGCGACCTTTCCGATAACATGCTCGCGCAACTGAAAAAAAACTACCCGGAAGTTACGACGATTCAAGCCGACGTAAAAGACCTCGACTTGCCTGACGCGAGCGTGGACGTGGTATTCATCAACGCCTGCTATCCGAACATCGCGGCGAAACCGGAAGCGTTCGCCAATATAGCCCGAATGATGAAAACGGGCGGACGCATGGTGATCGCCCACCCGCTGGGAAAGGCGTTCGTCGAATCGCTCAGGCAAAAAGCCCCGTATCCTCTGGACGATTTCCCCGACAAAGAGCAAGCCGAAAATTTATTCCGCCCTTTCGGTTTCGGCGTTCGGAAACTCGTGGACGACGAGACTCTTTATATTCTGAAAGCGGAGAAAATCGACGGGGTTGCGGACCTCGTCTGACGGCAGGGCGCGGGGATACCTTTCGTATTACAAGAACCTCCGCTTCAAATCGTTTTCCAGGCTTATTCTCGCGTTTCGCAAAAACCTTTCCGAACCGATCCGTTTTATGGGAGAACCGCTAAAAAAGCGACGAAATCCCGGATCGTCCAGTTCGAGCAAATCCGCCAGAAGAGGCCGGATCAAATCCGGGCGAGGAAGAAATCCCGTTTCCGCAGTTGTGGGCGCGAACCGGTTCCAAGGGCACGCCAATAGGCATTCGTCGCACCCGTAAACCCGATTGCCGATGGCCTCGTGAAAATCTTCCGGAACCGAGCCCTTGTGTTCGATCGTCAGGTAGGAAACGCAACGTCTCGGGTCCAGCCTGCAGGGGGCCGTTATCGCGCCGGTGGGGCACGCCGACATGCATCTTTCGCACGACCCGCACCGGCTCTTTTCAGGCGCGTCGGCTTCTATTTCCAAATCGGTGAATATTTCCCCCAGGAACAGCCACGATCCGAATTTGCGCGAGACGATATTGGTGTGCTTTCCGAACCATCCGATTCCGGCCTTCGACGCCAAGGCTTTTTCCAGGACCGGTGCGGTATCCGTGAAAATTTTCACGCGGCAGTCGAAGCCGTCCGCCATCCATGAGGCCAGCCGCTTGAGCCGTCTTTTCACGATGTCGTGATAGTCGCGATTCCGAGCGTATACGGAGATGCGGCCGGCTCCTCGTTCTTCGGCCCCCCCCGGTTCGGGGGCGGGAGCGTAGTTCAAGCCGAGCACGACTACGCTTTTCACGTCCGGCCACAAGGCTTTCGGGTCCATCCGGACGTCGGCGTTCCTTGCCATCCAGACCATATCCCCGTATTCGCGGTTCAGGATGAATTCCCCGAGTCTCGCCCGATCCCTCTCGTCCACTTCGGGAGGAGCGAAACCGACCGCGTCGAAGCCGATCTCCATCGCCTTTCTTCTGATCCGGAGCTTGTCATTCATGGGAGTAGCATACGGGGTCGATATCGCCCGCGCAATAGTCCGATTCGAACTTTTTCGCGAACGCGGCCGCGTCCCCCCGGCGGATCGCGTCTCTCAAATCTTCCATGAGTCGCTGGTAGAAACGGAGGTTGTGCCATGTCAACAATACCGCCGCCATGATTTCCCTGGCCTTCAAGACATGGTGGATATAGGCGCGGCTGTAGTTGGCGCAGGCGTAGCAGGAGCATTCGTCGTCGAGAGGCCGGGGATCGTCTCGGTGGCGCGCGTTGTTCAAGTTGAGCGGGCCGAATCTGGTGAACGCCTGCCCGTTTCGCCCCGACCGGGTGGGCAGGACGCAGTCGAACATGTCGATTCCCCGCAAAACTGCGCCGACGATGTCCAAAGGCTTGCCGACTCCCATGAGATAACGGGGCCTTTCTTCCGGAAGCAGGGGCGTGGTGGTGTCCAACGTTTCGAACATGAGATCCCGGCCCTCGCCCACGGCCAGTCCTCCGACCGCGTAGCCGTCGAAGCCGATTTGCTTCAGAAATTCCGCCGACTCGGCGCGCAGACGGGGATAGACGCTCCCCTGGACAATGCCGAATAGTCCGAACCCCGGCCGCTCCACGAAAGCCTGTTTCGAGCGTTGCGCCCAACGCATGGAAAGACGCATGGATTCCGCGGC
>CAZNTU010000106.1:3951-18023 GCA_964575975.1 uncultured Desulfobacteraceae bacterium | reverse complement strand
ACAAAAGCGGGATGAAAATACAAGCCGTTGTTTGGCCTAATTTTCACCATCCCACATCCAGTCTATGGATCCGTCGCGTCCCACGAGCGCGGCCGTCTGGCAGTCGCCGATCAGAGCGTAATTTTCGATATGCCTCATCTCTTTCTCCTGTTCCGACTGAACGACCTTCCGAAGGCGATCCGGTTATTCCATTCTTACCGGTCTGCCGGTCTGCTTCACAGCGTGACCGAGCATAGATCTTTAAATCCTACACCCTTGGTCGTCGTCCCAATATGAAAAACACGATCGCCAGAATCAAGCCGACCACGAATAAAATCCAGGCGATTTCAACGGCGGCGCCGGCAAGTCCGGTAAAGCCGAAAATCGCGGCGATCAGGGCTATGACCAAAAGTATAACGGCCCATCGAATCATGATATGTCTCCTTTCCTAAAGTATTATGTCGAATTAAGGTATTATGTCGAACTGTCGTCCTTCATGTCAGGTACGATAGGGATTGACTGCCAAGTTATAAATGAATTCGGCAGTGTAATCGTTTGACTTTCCGACAGTATTCTTCCCTTGTCTCAAGGACCCGCTCGCCGGGGCCTTCGGCGGTTCGGATGAAGGTCTTCGCATGATCGCAACGCGAAACTTCCGTGTCGCGGCGACGATTTTACACGATTTTGCATTTGACCATTGTCGAAGTCGCCCTAGGTTCTAAAAAGTCGGCCGATGATTGCAAATTGCCTTCAAGGCCGATAAAAAAGAGAATAAATCAAGAAAACACTGGAAAACAAAGGAGGTAGATCATGAGAACAAGGAGTATTTTGCCTGCCGCACTTATATTCGCATTCGGAATTGTATTCGTACCCGGACTTTCCGCCGCCGACGGGAAGGAAATGCCTTACAAGGGGGATGGATACATTATGCTGAACGAGCGGGACCTGGAATGGGCGCCCGTAAAATCCCTGCCCGAAGGGGCGAAAATGGCCGTGATCGAAGGGAATTTGTCGGCGGAGGAGCCGTTTACGTTCCGGCTCGAGTTTCCGGCCGACTACCGGCTCGCCCCGCATACGCATCCGGCCTACGAGCGGGTCACGGTGCTTTCCGGGACCCTGCATTTCGCTCATGGACGAGAATTCGACCCCGAGAGGACGACCGCGCTTGAAAAGGGCGGAATGGCCATAATGGCTCCTGGAGAACCGATGTTCGGGTATACCGAGGAAGAAACCGTCGTTCAGCTCCACGGAACCGGCCCATGGGGCATCGAATACGTCAATCCCGAGGACGATCCGCGCAAGTAGGAAGTCCGTCGGTTTAACGCTCGACAGGAGCCCGCCGCGATAAGATGAACAAATCGTCGTTTTTCAAAAAAATCAAGGATCGGAAACGGAAGTGGCTGTTTGCGGGGGGGATACTTCTCGTCGTCTTGGGGCTTGCGGGGATGTGGCGATTTACGCCCCTTCGGCATTACGCCGATCAAGAAAGTCTAAGCAGGCTCATCGCTTTTATCCGGGACCAGTGGTGGACCTTCCTGGCCGTCATCCCGGCCTACCTGGTGGCTAACAGCCTTCTGTTTCCAAATATGGTGTTGAATGGCGCGATTATTCTGACCCTGGGAGGATTTTCCGGCTGGGTCTGCGCCATCGCCGGCAGTCTGACGGCCGCTTCTTTCTTCTTTTTCCTCGGTCGCCGGCTCGGTAACGGAAAGCTCGGTTTCATGAAAGGAAAACGTTTCGGGAAAGCGCGGAAATTTTTGCGCAAAGGCGGCATCAGCGCCGTGATCGGAGTCCGGATGATTCCCATTGCCCCCTATGCGGTCGTGAATATCGCGGCCGGATCGATCGATCTCCGGTTTCGAGATTATCTGATCGGCACCTTCATCGCCCATCTTCCGGGAACCGTGATTTTGGCCATTTTCGGGGAACGGCTGGAAACCGCGATCACAGACCCTTCCGGAAAAAATATCGCGATCCTGCTGGCAGTGACCATGCTGGGAATCGCGTTGATCTGGGGAGTCAAGCGGTATGCGCTCAAACGCATCGACAACGCGAATTGATTGGCGAGTTGTTGAAGATTGCCTGAAGGGATTTCGCGTTTTGGGCCGATGACGCGCTTCTGGCCGATAGATGGCATTTGCCGGGATTGGCCGTCAAGGGGCGGTTGCGTGGCCTGCCGTCGCGGACGGACCCGTTCGCGGCGCCGCTTGCTTCAGATTCCGATAAAAGTCGCAAGATTGTACAGTCGGCCGAGCACCAACCTTCATTCGCTCCAGAGCACGCCCAAGTCGATAGCGACGGCGTCGAACGGCGCAACGGAAACGAGACGGCAAGGAAAAGAAGGCGAAGATCGCGGTAGAGGCTCTGAAGGGGCACCGGACCGCCGCCCGGATCGCCTCGGAATTCGGGGTGCGCGTCAATCAGGCAGACAGGTGAAAAAAGGAGGCGTTCCTCGCGCTTCCGTTCTTCAGGACGGTCTGGGCGAACGACATATGCGAAAAAAAGGCCCGGGGCGACGCGGTGGCCGTCCCGGCGGCGCGGCACCTGGCCGAGCATTTGCTGGAACCCTTGGCGGAGGTCGTCGATGCACGATCTTGAAGGGAGGCTTTCGAATTTCGAAAAAGGAGCGTCGGATCCGGGGAAAAGGTCCGTTGCGCGCAATGCGTGTCATCGCGCGGAGAGCGAAAGAGAAGGGGTTGCCCTTGGACCCCGGCAAGCTTTTTGACAAAGGCCGGCGGCCAAGTATGCGGATCGGGCGAATCCAACGTGCAATCGGTACTGAAGGACTACGGGATAACCCGCGTTCTCGCCCGCGAGGGAGGAAAAACCAGTCGGGGGAGCATCCGGAACATGAAGGCCTATGCCCGGTTTCTGAACGAACTCGACGAGAACGGCCGGGCGGACCTCGCCCGCGTCGAGCAGTGGCGGGCAGACCGGGTCGGAAGATATTTCGCCGGAAAGCCCTTCAAGCCGGGGCTCGACGCCTCCGGATCGTTGAGAGCCGCCGTGGCCGATCTGCTGGATCAGGCCGCGAAAAGGCGGCGCGAGACCCGCGGCACGATGTGCCTCGGAGCGGCAATGCAGCATCCGGTGAGCGCGAAGCTCGAATTCGTTCTCGGCGAACCCATCGAGCATCGCGGATTCTCGACCGCGGACGCTCCGGGCGAGCGCAAGGGAGATTTTTTCATCGGGGACGTCGCCGTGCATGTCACCTCCCCGCCGTCGGGGCCGAAGCTCTCGCCCGGAACTATAGTCATATTGTATTTGCGTGAAGCAGGTTTCCTTGTAGTAGGGCTGCACTTTTTTGTCGATCGGCTTGCTGGTTGAGATGGTTGTGGTTGCGCAAAATAGTATTTAAAACCTGCGGATTCGTTTGATCACGCCGGCGATGTTGCGAAAGCCGACGATGACTCCGAAAATCAAAAACGATAGGGTAAACAGGGGTGGGCTGTCGAAGACATAGGTGTCCAGATAGCGGCCCAATGTGAGCCCCGCGATAATCGGAAGTCCTACGGACACCGCCAGTCCAGCGTAATATGCCAAACCCACTCGGTCAGGCTCGTCATCGTCGTCGTCCGCCGACGACTCGGCGAACGGCCCGATCCTCGCCGCCGCCAGAAAAGTGGTCAGGAAGATGCTTGCTACCACGATGGAAAGCCCCGCGCAAAGTCCCAACGGATGCACCAAACCACGGGAAATCAGAACGAAAATAACCAGTCCCACCGCCAACAGGCGCAGGTAGTATTTTCCCATCACCCCTTGAAACGACGTCGTCCGACCTTCTTGGAACGACTTTTTCAGCGAACGGTGCAGCAAGTGGAAGTTTATCGTAACGATAAGCCCGCCGTATACGACTCCCTTGGTAAAAAACCCCGAGAAAAATACCAGGCTCGTCGCGCTGCCGACCGCAAATAAAATCCAGTTGCACCAAACGACGAAGCGCAGCAGGCGTTGTTCGATGTTGCTCATAGGTTTGTCTCCTTTTCCTTTCGAGCCGGAATGACGAAATGTTCTCATTGATCGGTTCGATGGCAAGGCGAATCGGAAAAAGGGGCGACACGAATTCAATCGAAAATGATTATCGTGGAATTAAATACCGTCTTCTTTTAATAATGGGATTTCAGCTTGATGAAGCTTGTCGTCGTCAAATCCGCAGGCTCCCAAGAGACTTATGGTCGCGTTCCAAACATAGTTCCCGCGCTGTTCTTTTCCTGATTCTTATAGAAAGCGCCCTTGCCGGTTCCTGGATGGGGCGCGTGCTTTCCGACCAAGGAATAGTACTTTTTCGGTACAGGCAATGTTTTTTCCGGACCGGGAATGTTTTTCTTTCGAGGAACGGACAGTTCGTATTCTCCGCCGTATTTTTTCCCGAAAAACCGAGTGGCGATGGAGCGGGCCAAAACTTCGCCCATCAGGGACGGAACGGCGTTTCCGATTTGTCTTTGAATTTCGATCCTTGGGCCGGCGATTTTAAATTCCGCAGGGAAGGTTTGGAGAGCGGCCAGTTCTTGCCAGGAAAGCTTTCTGTTTTCCCAATGGAACGGGCCGACGGCAGGCCCCGGCTGGGCTTGAATAGTCCAGCTTGGCTGCGATTTCGCGAGTTTCAGAAGGAAGCTCCAATACCTGGTTCTCCAACCGAATAGAGGCAATCCGCCTTTACGGTCGGTATGCCACAAATAATTTTCCCCTTCTGGAATGGACGCTCGGCTGATATTTCGGAAATCGGGACTTCGAGGACGTTGCTTTTCCCGTTGAGCCGAAGGGTCTCGCATGCGAATTTGTCGAAATCATTGAAAAAAACGACATCGAATCCCGCTTTTTCGAATCCGTAATCAAGCCCCCCGCAACCCGAAAACAAACTTACGGCTTTCATATCAAATCTCCGGGTCGTAAACTACTTCTGTCCGTTTTCGATTGATTGCGCTGACGATGCTTTCGAGACCCCCTTTCAGTATGCGTTCAAATATTTCCCGCCAGGATTTCGTTTCGTCGATAACGGAAACATGCACATTTACCTCGGCGTTGCTGCCCGTTCCCCAAGCTCTTAAACCGATGCCAGGAGTTCTTTTGGGATGCTTTTGCATTATTCGAATGGACTTTCGGGCAGAAATGATACGGAACGGAGAATCTTCAATTTCAGGGTGAAGCGAATCCCAATATTTGATCGTCATCCCATAAATGAACTTATCTTCCGCGTCTCGTATCCTGGTCCCCGAGTATTTGTTTAATATTTCCCACGTCATTTTCTCATTCTCGTCGAAGTTCGGAATCAGATATTTGCGGATTTTTTCAAATAGAGAATAATCGACGGATATCGCATAAATTAAGTTAGGCTCCTTTTCGATAGCGTCGTAAGCCTTGTAAACAGGTATCGGAATACAGCCGTTCGGTTCCAAGCCTACGAGCCTCTGGGCGTTTTCAAATCTTGTTCCGGCATTTTTTACATTTACCGGCAAAACGAAATCGTCCTCCTTGAGCGAAAAATCCGTTAAGGTGTGCCCCGAATATCTGTCGTCAACATAATCTATTGTTTTCCTGTTAATTCGCAACGAATCTATTTCCGACAAAAAACGCTGTTCGGTGATTGCAGCGGGACCTACATAAACCTTTGCCAACTGAACACCTATCCAACGAGAATCACCAAGTACATTGACAATCGATCGCGCGATCTTCAGTTCATTCATTGCATTTTTACGTTTAAAGGTTTCAAGGTTGCGCAACGACTCCCGAGATATTTTGCTCGGGAGTCGCGGTATGATATAGGGCCGCTTGTCGCCGGCGTTTAGTGCTTGAAGCTTCTCTGCCCCGTGAACACCATCGTGACGTTCGCCTCGTTGCAGGCTTCGATGGCTTGGTAGTCGTTGTTGGAGCCGCCGGGCTGGACCACGGCGGATATGCCTTCCCGGATGCCGACGTCCACGCCGTCCCGGAACGGAAAGAAGGCGTCGCTCACCATGGAGGCGCCGATCAGGCCGCCTTTTTCCTTTTTCACGCGCTCGTCGATTTCCTTTAGCTTGTCCTTGTCCTTCATGTCGTTGTATGCGATGCCGTGAGCCTCGAAGCAGTAGCGGTCGGCCAGTTTCCGGTAGGCCTTGTCCCTGGCGATTTCGGCTACGCCCACGCGGTCCTGCTCGCCCGTGCCGATACCGACCGTCACTAGGTCCTTCACGTATAGCACCGAGTTGGACGTAACCCCCGCCTCCACCAGCCAGCCGAAAACAAGGTCGTCCAATTCGGCGGCCGTGGGCTGGCGCTCGATCTTGTAGAGTTTTCCCTGGTACTCGCACTCGGCGGGCATGAAGTTCTCCTTTTTGCGAACTTCGGGGACGAAGCTCCACTGCACGACCACGCCGCCGTCGATCAGGCTCTTGAAATCGATGTACTTCTCTCCCACGAATTCCTGGAGACGCTTGATGTTTTCGATTCTGATCACCCGGAGGTTTTTCTTCTTGGTCAGGATGTCCATGGCGCCCTCCTCGAACTCGGGGGCCGCCACGACTTCGGCGTACTGTCTGTAGACGGCTTCGGCGGTGGCCTTGTCCACGGGCTTGTTCAGCGCGATGCAGCCTCCGAACGCGGCCACGCGGTCGGCCATGTACGCCTTGTCGTAGGCGTCGGCCAGGGAATCCGACAGCGCGACGCCGCACGGGTTGTTGTGCTTGACGATGACGGCGGCGGGCTTGTCCGTGAAATACCGGAGAATGTTCAACGCGTTGTCGGCGTCGGTGAGATTGATCTTTCCGGGATGCTTGCCGGACTGGAGCAGTTCGCAGTCCGACGCCAGATATTTGCCCGGCTCGATCGTCTTCGTTTGGCCCAGCGCGAGGTTGCCGTTGACAAGGCGGTACAGGGCGGCCTCCTGCCCCGGGTTCTCTCCGTATCGCAATCCTTTCTTGACGCCTCCGATGTCCCACGCCATCCTTTCGTAGTACAGGGTCTGGCGGTTGTCGTCGTCGGCGAAGGTGACTTCCATCCTGGGGGGGAAGTGGTCCTCCACAATGGTCCGGTACATCTTTTTAAGATCTTCAGCCATTTTCTAGTCTCCCCTTCTTTCGGTTTTTTAATTATTGTAGCAGCCCCGAACCTGGTCGGGGCTCTGTTGCTGGAGAAAATCGGCGATTTGGCCGTCGTAGATGGCCGTGTGGGCGAACGCCTTTTGCGCCAGCCGGTAGCGAAGCTCCAGCGATGTGGCCCCCTTGTTCTTGTCCAGTTCGGAGAGGATCGATTTGTAGTCCGACGGATCCACCACGGAGGCGACGCGCAGAAAGTTCTTGGCGGCGGCTCTGATCATGCAGGGGCCGCCGATGTCGATGTTTCCCCGTGCCTCTTCCACCGTGACGCCGGCCTTGGAGATGGTTTCCTTGAACGGATAGAGGTTCACCACGACCATGTCGATGGGCACGGCGGAGATCCGGGCAAGGTCTCGCTGATGGTCCTCGTTGTAGGTTTCGGTCAAAAGCCCCAGATAGATTTTGAAATCCAGGGTTTTAACCAGACCTCCCTGGGTTTCGGGCTGTCCCGTGTATTGGGCGACTTGTTGCAGGTTGTTGTCCGCGGAGCTTCCCAGTATGCTCTCGATGCGGCCGTAAGTGCCGCCCGTTGACAATATCTTAATGTTCGGGTTGATTTCCAGCAGTCCGGGGACGAATCCCTCCAAGCCCCTCTTGTCGGACACGCTTACGAGAACGTTCTTGACTTTCACCAGATCGTCTATCTTGTTGACAATGTTAATCGACATAAATCCTACCTCTTTCCTTCGTATTCTTCCAAAAAACGTTTAAAGAAAATTTCCATAAATTCATGGCGTTCCCTTGCCAATCGCTTTCCTTCCTCCGTCATGATCCGGTCCTCGATCCGGCAAAGTTTCAGTTTGAACTCCCGGTAACCGGTATCCTCCTCGGAATACGGACGCGTGTTTTCTATGTCGTTGTTCGGGTTGTGAAGCCTGGCCCCGACCTCCCCGGCGAACAAATACGCCCTGGCGACCCCCACCGCGCCGATGGAATCGAGTTTGTCGGCGTCGAACAACACCTTGGCCTCGAGAGTCCGGGGGACTTGGCCGCCTCTGAATCGGTGGGTCCGAACGCAATGGACGATGTTTTCCTTTTGCGCTCGGGTCAGGGGGAGCGGGGCCGTCAGTTTTTCCGCCATGGCCGCCCCCTCCTCCGCGTGGCAGACGTTTCCCTCGGACCGGTCCTGTGCGCCGCGCCCGATGTCGTGAAGGTACGCGGCCGGGCGAACCACGTCCATGTCGGCGCCCTCGGCCCTGCCTATGCGCAGGCACAGCCTGTAGACGCGCAGGGTGTGGTCCCAGTCGTGGCTTCCTTTCGATTCCCGGTGCAGCCTTTCGGCCTCGAGCCGGATGCTTTCGAGCCAGGAATCGGAAGAATCACCGGAGCTGTTATGTTTTCGAAAAAATGTCTCCATTTTTCATTTTCCAGCAACTATGCGGATAAATGTCTCCGATTAAGGAAAAAAGCCGAAAGTTCCGGTAGCGCCGCCTTCCACGGCGGCGCTACCGAATCAGCCTAAACCAATACGGTCTGGTTACCGTCGCGGCACCGAAGTCGCAAAAAGCTCGAATACCCTTCAGGATTTCTTTCCGGACATCGAACCCACATTTACCCGGATCACGGCGGTTTTTTCGATGATCGAGTCCGGATAGGAAAATCCGCCTTCCCCCTGGCCCGCGTAGTGCGCCATGATAATATCCAGAGCTTCGCGCTTTTGGTCGGGGTCGGAAACCAGCACGGCGGCGCCCCAGCCCACTACGCTTTTGTAGCGCATCGCCCACTTGCAGGGATCTTTTCCCTTCACAACTTCCACGTCCACGTCAAGCTCGAAACAGACCCGGGAATTTTTTTCAAGGATGTCGATTTTTCGTCCCTCGCGGGCCGAATGGAAATATAAGGCGTTGTTTTTGTAACCGAAACAAAGGGGTACGATATAGGGTTCGCCATTGTCCACCATGGCGATGCGGCAAACTTTGGCGCGGGAGATTATCTCTTCGATATCGGCCTTTTCCGTGAGTTCCCTTTCTTTTCTTCTCATGTCTAAAACCCGAACGGGGGGCTTTCCAGCCCCTCCTCCTTCGCCTTCATGTCGAGATGAAGGGCGGCTATGGTTTCCAAAGGCGGATGCATCGGGCGGCCGAGAGCCCGGACGTCCAGCGTCTTCACGTATTTCTTGCACTTGTCGCACACGTACACCCGGTATTCCGGCTCGCTTTCGCTGTAGAAATACCGGAATCCGGAGTCGTCGCGTGTCTCGCAGAACGGGCAGAAGAGCCGTTTCGACGGCCATTTGTGCCAGCAGAAGGAACAGAAGAAATGCAACCGGCCCCTGTCGCCCTCCAGCGTGGCGAATCCCGGGTAGTTTCCGCAGACGGGACAGACGCCCCTGGGCCATTCGCTTTCCGGCTCCAGGTACCCGGCCAGTTGTTCGGCGCCAAGCTCTATGGACGGCTTGATCGCTGTGTAGATCAGAAAGCCGAGGACTTGCTTGTCCACTTTCAGCTCGTTCGCGGTCATTTCCAAAAACGCATCGTCTCCCTCCAGCACGGCCCCGATCAGCTTTTCCGGGTCGAGCCCCCCGTTTGAAATCGACTGGTCGATATCCATGGCCATATAGGACATTTGGGACCTGGCCTCCCCGATCAGCTTCCAGATGGTTCTGAAAAGCTCCTCGGCCGCCTCCCGGTCCACCGAAAATTCGTTCATGCCGATCAGCGGGAAGTGTTCCTTCCGCTTTATCCTCAAAATTTCGTCGGGTATGACCGGCGGGTCCAGGTCTATCCGACCTTTTATATCCTCCTGTGCCAGGAAAAGCTTTTCGAAAAAATCCAGGATGCCTCCGTATTCCGGGCGAATTTTTCTCAGGGATTTCGCGGCCGCCTTGATTCTTTCCGAGGCGACGGTGTCTTTATCGATCATTGATTATCATATCCTTTGGTTGCTTGCGCTATTGAACGTTCAGCTATCACAAACCGTTCGCATAGAAAAGGGCATTTGAAAAAAACTTGCGTTTGTCGTATCTAATGAACGGTTTTCGGTCCGATTATTACCAAGAAACCGACGCCGACGTCAAACCCGCGGCGCTTGGTTGTATGCTTCGGAAAGCTTGAATTTGAGTTTGCCTGCAAGTCGGGCCGCTCGAAGGCAACCAGACCATCCCGGTCCGGGTGGAAACGAAAAATCGAGTGCGAAAGAAAGGATTTCGAACATGGACGGAATGGAATTCGGAGTGATATCCGACACGCACGGCATTTTGAAGCCAGAGGCGTTGGAGGCGTTGAAAGGATGCGGATTGATCGTTCACGCCGGTGATATCGGCGGTCCGGAAATCGTCGAGGTTTTGGAGAAAATCGCCCCGGTGACGGCGGTGCGGGGAAACATGGATTACGGTCAATGGGTTTTCCGATTGAAAAAGTTCGAAACGGTCGAACTGGAAAGCAAGTCCGTGTACGTGCTCCACAATCTTCTCGACCTGGAATTCGACCCTTCGGAGGCGGGATTTCGCATGGTGATTCACGGTCACACGCACCGGCCGAAAATAGAGAGAAAAAACGGCGTGATCTATCTCAATCCCGGCACCTCGGGCCCTCACAGGCACGCGGATTCGGGCTCTATCGCGAGATGCCGCGTCTCGGGCGAAGACATTTCCTGCGAAATCGTCGAATTGAAATATGGACCGTCTTGATTTGTCGCGACTTACCGAGTCGTTTTCCCTTGCAGCAAGTCCGGCGTTTCCCAATCCCGGAACGAATTGTCCGATAGAAATTCCAAGTCAGGCATGACGGTCTCCATTTGTTCGATGGACGAGGCGGCAAGATCGATTTCGTTCAGAATCGCCCGGGGATTTGGCCTGCTGACTCCCATCTCGGCGAGACTGGCGATTTTCGCCGCCAGTCGTTCGAGTTCCAGGCAAATGAAATCGTGGTTTTTTTTCGACTCCTCGAAATTGCGCAACCTCTTTTTCAAAGTCTCCAGCGTGTCGCAAAGGGATTCCCTCTTTTTGAATTCCTCCATCGCGTCGTTTTCGGGCGGCCCCATGGATTCGATCCGTTTTTCCACGGCGTCTGTCTTCTGTCGGATTTCCTCGACGCGGACCGTGCCGAAATAGTTGTCCAACGCGTTTTTGGAATAAAGGAGCTTCAGGTAGATCCACAGCATGCGGTTGATGCCGTCCAACTGCACCATCGCGATCTCTTCTGGCGCGCTTTCCCTGTCGGGGTCGCCCGCGATGGCGATGCTTCGCAATTGCAGGCAGAGGTCTTTCAGTTGCGTGAAACGTTTTCGGTCGGCGGCGCTCAAATAGGCGACCAGTTCCTTCGTTTTCGCGTCGAATTCGCCAGGGTCGGGCCGGCCGCGTTCGGCGTCTACGATCCTCTGGAATCGCCCGTTGGTGGAAATCGCGGCAAGATAAAGGATTTCCGCCGCCCCGACAAGCGGAAGCACGATGTCGAGCATCGATAGGATAAGACCTCCAACCGCGCCCGAGCATAGAAACAACAGGTTCCAGTGGTTGAGAAAAGCCGCCTTTACATACGTGAACATCGTCGCGTCCCTTGCCATTGGTTTCTCCCGCATGCTCCGATTTGCGATTCGAAAATTTTAGAAATTCGCGCTCAGCTCCTTGTAGGTCTTCATGATCTCGTCCGGATTGCTCTTGAACAGACGGCCATTTGTCCGGGTGGATATTTCCGCGAGCAAGTTCCGGTCGGCCTCGTCGCCGTACGCGATCGTATAGATCTTGGGAAAGTCGTAATCCTCTCCCTTGGGAAGGGCGTCCAGGAAATCGAACCGGTTGATACTGCTCGCCGTATCCTGCCCGTCGGAAAGTACCAGAATACTGTAGCGTCTTTTCGGATGGGTCTTTCTAAGTCCGTTCAGGTTTTCGATGCTGTTCCGGACGGCGTCGTAAAGCGCCGTTTTTCCATCGGCGAAAATCATCCCGAGATTCTGGATCAACGTTTCTCCGCAATCCCGAATGGAGCACAATTCTGTCATGGGAGCGACAACTTCGTTGAAAACAACGACGCGGATCTGGTCGCGGGGCTTCATGCTTCGGATGAATTCCATCGCGCCCGCCTTGGCGTTTTCCATGGCGGGGCCTTTCATGCTTCCCGAGCGGTCCAGGACGAGGGCGACCGTGGCGGGAATTTTCACCTCCTCCCACAGATCGCGAATCCGACGCAAGACGGATTCATCCGGCACGCGATAAGCCAAGGTCGAATCGATTTTCTCCTGCACGCCGTTGGCCGGCGTAAACGGCTCGGCCATGCGGATATCGGCACGAATGGGCCTGAGCCCCATTTCCATGGCCTTCGTTTGCGCCTCCTCGCTCAGGAGAAAATCGATGAATTCGCGGCATGCGGCCTCCTTTTCGGGAGTCGTCCACTCTTCCTTCAAGATCGCGACGGGATGCCGCGTCCAAAAATTGCCCTCCTTGGGATAAATGGCGACAAGCTTGAACGGTTTGTTTCCATGCTTCAAATTGGACTCGATGATCGTGTTCTCATATTGCACGGCGGCCGAGAGGTATTGCGGGCCCTTGAGGCGCATCAGATCGTCGATCCAGTCGTTGGACAAGCCGTAGTGTTCGACGGCGCCCTCTATCTTTTGCAAAAACGCCATGACCTCCACGTTTTTCAAATCCTCCGGCGTAATGCCGTCGGTTTTTCCCAAAGCCGCATACACTTCGGACACCACGGTAAGAAATCCGGAATTGGCGTCCGGATGCGCGTGCCCCCAGCGAAACCGCCCCCACTCCGGATGCCCGTGGGCGGCCCACCCTTGGCCGCCAGTCGCCAGATCGGCAATGTCGTGCCACCCGAGGGGCGACGGGTATCCCAGAGCTTTGGCCATCGGCTCCCACATGGCGATCACCAGCGGAATGTTCACGAGATCGTCGTACTTGTCGAAGAGGGACTTCTGCTTGACGTTCCTCCAATGGTTCTCAGCCAGCAGAAGCCATGACTCGTCGCCGGGAGACCACATGTCGGGCTTGATTTTTCCCTCCTTGAGCTGGTCCAGGCTTCCGCCCGAAGTTACGTGGTAGGACTTGATCCGGATCGTTTTTCCCCCGATCGCGCGGCCGGAACCGTTGAAACGGGCCGTCATTTCGTCGATCCAGTTCTTTTTCGCGCTGGAGGAATAAAAAGCCAGTTCGAGGACTTCGCCTCCGGAGCGGCCCACGGCGCTTCCACTGTCCGCAGTCGTCGAGCCGGTTTGCTCGCCTCCTCCGAAAACGCCCATGCGATACAGGGCCAGCCCTGTCAAAGATGCGCAGACAAGAATCACGACTATCCAGAAAAACGGTTTGGGTTTGCGGGCCATGGCAGTCTCCTTTTTGAGGGGTTGAACAAAATCTGGTAAAATCCGCTTTGTATTTTTTGCTTCAGTGGGACTCGGATACCGAGTGCCGGTCGATTTCAAGATCTGCGGAACGGGCCGGCTCCGTTTGCCTTGCGTCGAAGGTCGAAAAATTGTCGGCTTTCAGAAACAACGCCGAGGCAACATGAATGATATCCAGCGACCTTGATCCCAAGACACTGGAAAAATTTTTGGATAGACTTAACGCCAAATTGAAGTTTTGAGCCCAATCCAGCGTCGGGCGACAATAAACGCCCATTTTTTCGTGCTCCCCGAATTTTGAAACGACCAGTTCCTTTTCGTCGTCGGTAATTTCTTCCCTGAATCGTTTCAGCTGTACGGCATTGACAAATTCGAACTCATGAAAAAACGTCACAGGTATGGATCGGTTGGCGGTTTAAGAACCGACGATGCCGGTTCGGTATTTGTTTCCTTGAAATAAAGTTTGACCAAGGCGCTGGTGTCCACATGCAACATGCGCTACAGCCTTTCCTCTCTGCCTTCTATTACAGTGTCGCTCGCGGACTTGCCGCCTCTCGACTCGATCGCTTCGCCAAAAAAATCGGGCCGATCAATGCCCGCTTTGGGTCCCATAGCGGCAAGCTTGGCCACTGGTTTGCCATGCTTGGTTGTAACGATCTCCTCGCCGGCGGATACCGATTGCATTGAACAACTCCTGCTTGAATAATTACGCACATTTTATACGTATCCGAGTTTTTG
>CAZNTU010000106.1:0-3851 GCA_964575975.1 uncultured Desulfobacteraceae bacterium | reverse complement strand
TTGAACAACTCCTGCTTGAATAATTACGCACATTTTATACGTATCCGAGTTTTTGTCAAGAGTTCAAAGCATCCCGAAAAACAGGCTGCGTTTACGGGGCTTGGGAATGGATAGCGGGTCTTACCGCCCATCGGCGAAGTTCGGGGAACAGCCGTCGAGCAAGAGAATTTGTCGAAAATTTCCGCCGTCGAATCAGGTTCCGCACGCAAACAACGGCGCCTTGCCCGCCGGAACCATCCCCGCCTTTCCAGCCAGCTCGAACAACTTTTCGACGGACTTTTCCCCTTCCTCGCCCAAGGCGATGGAAAAATCGTTCACGTACAATCGGATATGGCTTGCGATCACCGATTCGGACATTTCGGCGGCGTGGCGGCGAATGTACGCGTCGGCCTCTCCCGGATGTTCGTAGGCGTAGACGACGCTTTGCCTGATCGCGGTCTCCACTTTGGCGACGGTTTCCTCCCCGAGGCTTCTTGCGGCGCAAATGCCGCCCAGGGGGATCGGCAGGCCCGTTTTCTCCTCCCACCACCGCCCCAGGTCCATGAGGCAGACAAGGCCGTACTCCCCGTAAGTGAACCGCCCCTCGTGAATGATCACTCCCGCGTCGAAATCCCCGCGTTGGACTGCGGGCATGATCTTGTCGAACCGCATGGGGGCCGTGTTCGGCTTTTCGCCCAAGTACAGGCCCAGAAGCAGGCACGCGGTGGTCCAAAGGCCGGGCGCGGCGATCACGGCGGATTTCAGCCGGGTCGAATCGAAACCGGGCCTGGCGACGATCAGCGGACCGCAACCTCTTCCCAGCGCGGCCCCGCTTCTAAGCAGCCCGTAGGTTTCGTTCAGGTTTCCGATGGCGGCGAAAGAGAGCTTGGAGATTTCGTAGCGGCCAAGTCGCGCGTCCTGGTTCAAGGCTTCCACGTCCTTGAGGACCGTCTCGAAGGAAATCCCTTCGCATTCGATCGATCCGTGCGCCAGGGCGTGGAATATGAACGTGTCGTTGGGGCACGTGGAATAGGCGACGGTCAGCTTTTTGTTTTGATTCATTTTGCTATTGGATATTGGTTGTTGGTCATAGGTCGAGTTGGGCGACGATTCGATGGACGGCTTCGCACGCCCTTTGGCACGCGAGGGGGATGTTCCAGGCGGCGCGCTCCCTTTTTCCGACCATGTTGGATGCTCCGCGGATTTCCAGTAAAGGCAGATCGTAGAGTATGCTCAAATGCGCCGCCGCGGATCCCTCCATGGACTCCATGATTGGCCGATACAGCGAATGGAGCCTTTCCGCCCTGGCGTCGGTGGCGGTGATGGTGGAAACCGTCAGGAAAGGGCCGGTCGCGACTTTCGGCGCTCCCGGATTTCGCGAGCGCTTCGAGAGTAAATCGCGAGCGCGTTCGATCAAATCCGAACCGATGGGATACCTGTTTGTATAAGAAACGCCGTCTTTTCCGAAAAGGGCGAACGGCAGTTCCCCGATCTCCGAACCGCCCGGCTCGTCGTTCTCCTTTAAATCGTCGCAAAGCTCCAGCCCGAGGTGGGCATCGGTTTCGTCCGAGGCGATTCCGATGTCTCCGACTTCGAGCCCCGATCGGGGAAACGCTCCTGCGCACCCGGTCTGGATAACGGCCCTCGGCGAAAAAGCCTCTATCGCGCATGCCAAGGCGTGGGCGCAGTTTACGAGCCCGGGACCCGTCACGAGAGCGCGAACCTTTTTCCCAGCCAATTTTCCGGAAATCAGCTTTTTCCGGCCGACGGCGCTTTCAACCGGGGATTCGATTCGGCTTGCCAAATGGGAAATTTCGGCCTCCACCGCCCCGCAGATCAATATGTCGCCGGATTCATTCATTCGCATCCTCGTCCTGAGGCCTCGCATCCCGGAGCCCCGCGCGCAAAATCCCGATCAATCCCTCCACCCACTTTTCGGCTTCCTTTCGGTCGCATTGGAACAGGCCCATCCCCGCGTCCAAGTACTCCACGGCCTGGGCTTGCAGAAACCGGTCCATGACAGCGTCCAGAACAAAAGCGGTTTTTCCGATATCCAGGTCCGGCCGGATTTCCCCTCGATCCATGGCCGTCTCCAAGAGGGATTTCAAATATCCCACGCTGTATTGGCGAATTGACAGAAGAATTTCGTCGCGGAACGGAATGGAGGCCTCGTACATGATCTTCACGTACAATCGGTATATGCCGGGATGTTTTCTCAAAAACGCCACGCCCGCGAGGAGAGTCTCTTCGAGCCTGGCGAAAAGATCCCGGTCTTTCGTTTCGTCCCTGGTTCTGCGGAGGTACGCCTTTACCATTTCCATGGAGGAATCGAAGACGAACAGGAAAAGACTCTTTTTATCCCCGAAATACTGGAAAATGGAGCCTTTCGCGATTCCCAGGCTTTGCACTATCGCGTTTATGCTCGCTCCCGCGTAACCCTTTCGGGCGAATTCTTCGGTCGCGGCGGCGGTGATGCGCTTTCGCTTGTCGGGCGACAGGTTTTCGAATGTTTTTTTCGGATTCAATTGGTACTCCCGCTCTTCGTACCCGATTCGACAGTTCAACCGGATTGAATCCGCTCGAAAAGCATGCCTTTCAGCGCAGGGACCGAATCCGCATAAGCGATTTTCTTCTCCCTGCAAACGTCGGCCGCGTCGGAATACTTGCCGCTTCCGGCGAAACCGATCACGAACGCGCCCGATCCTTCGGCGACGGGAACGAAGTTCGCGGGCTTGTCGTCCACGAAGGCGATCCGGGAAAGATCTTCGATCCCGAGCTTTTCGGCGAACTGCCGTATGCATTCCAGCTTGCCTTTTCCGCCCCCGCTGTAGACGTTTTCCCCGAAATACCTTTCCAAGCGCGCCAGGCGCTCATTTAAAACGTCAACCGGAAAACGACTGACCAGGGCCATGGGAATATTCTTCTCCAGAAGCCCGGACAGAATTTCCTCCATGCCCGCAACCAGCTCCCGGTCGCTTCTATGATCCAGCACGGTCCCTCTGTAGTCGAAACAGACGGCCGCTATCTTTTTATCCATCGCGGTTTCCTCCAAGCTTTCCCGACTCGAACGCCGGAATAAAGACGTCCAACAATATTCGATAATCAATGGCCAACAATCATCTGTAAACCCTCGAACCGAACGGTGACAGTCTATTTTCTTTCATTTATAATGTTCCCGTTTTTCAGTCAACCGACAACCTTCGATCTTCTCGACAAGATAAGGAGCCGACACCCATGCCCGATAAGAAGAACGCGTTCCCCAAACTCGCGTCCCCGTTGGATTTGGGATTCGCGGTGCTGAAAAACCGTCTTCTGATGGGCTCCATTCGCGCGCCCATCAATGTTTTCAAGCCCGGGGAACTGACCGGCGAGCAAGTCCTTGAAACGATAGAGGATTTCGCCCGCACGGCGTGCCTGGCCAGGGAGGCGGGCTACGACGGTGTCGAAATCATGGGGTCGGAGGGCTACCTGATCAACCAGTTCGTCGTGTCCCGGGCAAACCAAAGGACCGACGAGTGGGGAGGAAGCTTCGAAAACCGCGCCGATGAAATCAACACCTGCATCGGGTGCAACCAGGCGTGCCTGGACCATATTTTCGAAAACCGGGTCGCGACTTGTCTGGTCAATCCCAGTGCGTGCCGGGAGACCGAGTTCGTTTTCTGCCCGGTCGCCAGGCGAAAGCGAATCGCGGTCGTCGGAGCCGGGCCTGCGGGATTGTCCTTCGCCGTCGCGGCCGCCGGCCGGGGACACGAGACGGTCTTGTTCGAAAAAGCGGCAGGATAGGGGGGCAGCTCAACATGTCCTTGAAAATTCCCGGCAAGGAAGAGTTCAGGGAGACGCTCCGCTAATTCGCAAGGCAACTAGAGATCAAC
>CAZNTU010000105.1:0-18151 GCA_964575975.1 uncultured Desulfobacteraceae bacterium | reverse complement strand
GACGAGACCGGGATTTCGCTCTCGAAGCATTTCGCGCCGACCCTGGCCATGACTATGGACGCCTCGCGGATTGTCGCGGAAGGGCTTCCGCCCGGAGCGGGCGACCGTCGCGCCGTTGACGACGAACTCTTTTTCGCTTGCACGAGGGCGGGAGGGGCGCGGGGACTCGTGAAGACCCGGTTTTCGGACACGGCCTGCGACAACTGGGTGGCCGACCGCAATCTGTTGGCGGACAACCTGAAAGAAATTTGCGGAAGAATCGGGCGGGAGAAGAAAGCGGCGCTTCTGGCACGGGAAAGGAAAGCGGTCGAGTTCGACACCGTGGCGTACGTGGACAGGGAGAAGAGGGATCTGACGATCGCCTTGAGGGATTTTCGGTTCGTGCGAACCGTCGAGGCGGGGGACGCCGGGAAAATGATCGACGACGTCGTCCGTCCCGACACGCGGTTCTCCGACGTGATCGGAGCGGTCGCGGCCAAGGAGGCGCTGGGATTCGTGACGGATTGGCTGGCCGAACCGAAAAGGTATTCGGCTCTCGGGCTTCGCCGCCCGAGGGGCGTGCTTCTGGCGGGTCCTCCGGGAACGGGAAAAACCATGCTGGCGAGGGCGCTCGCGGGCGAATCCAGGTGCGCGTTCATCGAAAAACCGGCCTCGTCCTTCGTCACCAAATGGGTGGGAAGCGGACCCGAAAGCGTGCGGGATCTTTTCGAAAGGGCCAGGCGATACGCGCCGACCATCGTTTTCGTAGACGAACTGGATTCCATCGGCCTGAAGCGCACGGGAGGGGAAGGCGGGGGTCGAAAAGCCTACGAGGAAACTCTCAACGCGCTGCTCACCGAGATGGACGGATTCGGATCGTCCGATTCCGAACCGGTGGTCGTCCTGGCGGCGACCAACTTGGCGGAATTGCTGGACCCGGCGCTCAGGCGCCGATTCGACCGCGTAATCGTCGTTGACAAGCCGGACCGGGAAGCCAGGAAGCACTATCTGGAGAAAACCCTTTCGAACCGTAAATCCAGCCGGGTGACCGCCGAGGCCATCGACAGACTGGCCGTCCGTTCCGCGGGCATGACCGTCGCGGACCTCCAGAACGTAGTGCAGCAAGCCGGAATCATGGCGGCCCAGGCGGCGGTCGAACTGACGGACGGCGTATTGGAGGAGGCGTTCGAGCGAATCCGCATGGGAGAGCGTCGAAAAACGCCGCATAGAGACGCTCTGGAGCGAACGGCCCGTCACGAGGCGGGGCACGCGTTGGTCGCGTTCCTGGGAGGAAACGTTCCGGTCGGGGTTACTATCGTCGGGCGGGGCGACGCGGGCGGGTACATGGAACGGGAGGCGCGGGAGGACATCGGCGGATATTCCAAGCCGGAACTGGAGCAGTCGATTCGCGAAGCCATGGCGGGCAGGGCGGCCGAGATCGCCTTCTACGGAGACGACGAGGGCCTGGGGACCGGCGTTTCCGGGGACCTTCGACACGCCTCGAACCTCGCCAGGCGGATGGCGGCGGAATTCGCCATGACCGACGAAATCGGGTACTGCCATCTGGACGAACGGCTTGTGCGCGACGGCCCTCTGTCGGTTCGCCTGTTGGAAACGGCGGAAAAAATCGTGCGGACCCAACTGGAAAAAGCCGTTTCGATCCTGAACGAAAACAGAGGAAAACTGGAGAAGTTGAGCGCCGCGTTGTTGGACAGGAACCGGCTCTCCCGGGAAGAAATCGTCCATATTCTAAACGACGCGCGAAACACGGAGGAGGAAGGAAAAAGATGAGAGTGACGCTGTCTATCCAGGATGGTCCCATGAAGGGACAGGAAAAAGTGTTCGACGAGGCCGATATTTTCATCGTCGGAAGAATGGAGGATTGCCACTACAGTTTGAACGACGATCCCTACTTGTCGAGGCATCATTTCATGCTGGAGATCAATCCGCCCGAGGTTTTCATAAGAGATCTTGGAAGCTTGAACGGAACGTTCGTGAACGGCGAGAAGTTCGGCGGCCGGTCCGCGTCCGAATCTCCCGAGAAAGCCGGACGCAGGGGCGAGGAACTGGAACTCAAGGACGGGGACCTGATCAAGTGCGGCTACACGGAAATGAAGGTGGTTATTTCCGCCGGAGACGAGCCCCCCAAATCGGAAATGGATTTCGGGGAAAAAAGTCCTTCCGATGCCGCTGCCGGGTCGGACGAGCCTCCGGATGCCAAAACGGCCGAACCCGACGGGAAGAAGGAAGAAGCCGTTTCCGTCCCGTCTCAGAGTCCGGCCCGAATGGAAGAGCCTTCGCCCGCGACGTCGGCGACGCCCGACAAGGAAAAAGCCCCGCCTGCGGCGATGCAATCGCCGAAACCCGCTGCCGCTGCAGTCGCTCCCCAGCCCTCTCCCGCGATTCGCGTTCCCGACCCAGTCAAGGAGTCCCCCGCTGTCTCTCCGAAACCGTCCCCGCCCAAACCATTCATCCCGAAACCGTTCCCGCCGAAACCCGCGAACAGACCGCCTGCGTTCAAATCCGCAGCGCCCCCGGACGCCCCGGCCGGCGCTTTGGTCGAGGCGCTGATCAAGCGGTTGCTGCTGAATGCCGCCGGGGCAGCGCAACAGAAGCTTCCGGAAATCAAAGGGTACAGAATACTGAAAAAACTGGGCGAGGGCGGATTCGGCGCGGTGTACCTTGGAGAAAGGGAAAAGGGCAAAAAGATGTTCGCCTTGAAAACGATGCTTCAGCAAAAGGAGCCGACGCAAAAGGGAATCGCCATGTTCGAGCGGGAAATCGAGGTAAACCGAAAGCTTCGGCACCGGAACATTATCCACGTGGAAGATTATTTCGTTACCGGAGACCTGCACTTTTTCGCCCTGGAATACATGGATGGAGGAAGCCTTTGGGAATTGATGCTGCAAAAGGGAAAACTGGATATGGACGAGGCGGCGCCGATCATGCTCCAGTCGCTGGACGGCCTCGCCTACGCGCACAAGAAAAAAATCATCCACAGGGACATCAAGCCCCCCAATATTCTGTTTTCGGGCGATCCGAAAAAGCGCGTCGTGAAGCTGTCCGATTTCGGGCTCGCGAAAAACTTCGCCAAGGCCGGCATGACCAAGACCAACATCACGGTGGCTGGCGCCGTATGCGGTTCTCCGCCCTACATGGCCCCGGAGCACATCACCAACTACCGTTTCGTGAAACCGCCGACGGACGTCTTCGAAATCGCCGCCACTTTTTATCACATGCTGACCGGACGAGTCGTCTGGAACCCATCGGGCGGAGGCAACGTCTACCAGGCCATTCTACAGGGCTCCATCCTGCCGGTGGCGGCGCTCGACTCGAATGTTCCGCGCGCGGCGAGGGCCGTAATCGACCAGGCGCTGAACAGGGACCCGGCGAAACGCTTCGAGGACGGAGGCGCCATGCTCAAAGCGATGAAGAAAGCTCTTTGAAATTCCGACAACCCGACGAAAACATAGAGGTGTTCCATGGCGAATTCGGCCAAATGCGACCATTGCGGCGCGGTCTACAAAAACATACCGGAAAATGCTTTCGGAAAAACCGTCAATTGCAAAAAATGCGGAGAAAAGTTCATAGTCAAACAGCTGGAGACTGGGACTCCGGCCAGGCCAGCCGCTCCGGCCACTTTGGCCTACGAGGCTCCGCAAGACAACAAGCGGGACGATAAAGGAAGGAAAGAAAGCGCGCCAGCATCGTCGAAGTTCGCCGCGAAAACCATAGCACATGAAACTCGGGAAAGTTCCTCTTCGGCTGCGGCGACCTTGCCGTACGCTCCCGCTTACGACAAGGGGGAAAAAGGCATATCGCCCTCGTCGCCCGTGTCCGCCGCAGGGACGATCCCCTACCCTGCCGCCCCCGAACCCGCGCCTGTCGCCGGTACAGCGCCCTTCCCTCCCGAAATATCAAGGCAGGAAACCGAAAGATCCCCGGAAAAACCGGCAAGTCGAATCGACGAGGCCGCCCCTGCATGGACTCCCGGAGAAACGGTCCTGGGTCTCTATCAAGTGAAGGAGGTTTTCGAGGCAGGCGCCATGGGAGCGGTCTACCGGGTCCGCCACACCGGTTGGGACTTGGACCTCGCCGTAAAGCGTCCGCGCCGGGAGACGCTGGCGCGAGCGGGAGGAGCAGAGAATTTCGAAAGGGAAGCGGAAACCTGGGTGAACCTCGGACTGCATCCCAACATAGTGAACTGCCACTACGTCCGCCGCATCGACGGGATACCGCATGTATTCGCGGAGTTCATGGACGGCGGAGACTTATCCTCCTGGATCGAAGAGGGCCGGTTGTACGAAGGAGGTCCCGACAAAGCGCTCGAAAGGATGCTGGATATCGCCGTCCAGTTCGCGAGAGGCCTTTCCCACGCCCACGACCGGGGAATCGTCCACCAGGACGTCAAACCGGGAAACCTGATGCTGGCGAGGGACGGAGTCGCGCGTGTGACCGATTTCGGGCTTGCTTCCGCCGCTCCCTCCGAAGACGCCGGCGCGAAGGCGAAAGGCGCGACCGTGTTCGTGGACGGCAAGGGGCTGACGCTGGAATACGCCTCGCCCGAGCAGTTCGACGGAAAGCCGTTGACCCGGCGCTCGGACCTCTGGAGCTGGGGACTGTCCGTCCTCGAAATGTTCGCCGGAGAGCTTTCCTGGCAGGCGGGGCCCGCCGCCCCGATGGCGCTTGCCGGATACATAGAGACCGGCCCGCCGGACGAAACCATACCGCAGATGCCGCAAGCGTTGGCCGAATTCTTGGGCTCCTGCTTCCGGGAAAATCCGGAGGAACGGCCGCGAGGAATGCGGGAGGCCGAGGCGGTCCTGGTGGAAATCCACGAGTCCCGGTTCGGCAAGCCCTACGGCCGGCCGCGACCGAAACCCCAGGAGGACCTTGCCGAAGGCCTGAACAACCGTGCTCTTTCCCTGCTGGACCTCGGCCGGAAAGAAGAAGCTCTGTCGCTCTGGCGAGAAGCCCTTCGAAACCGTCCCCACCATCCCGAATCGACCTACAATCTGGGCCTGGTGCGCTGGAGAGCGGGAGAGATCGACGACCGGGACCTCGTCGAAGAGATGAACGAAGTGTCGAAGTCGCACCCGGACAATTGGCTCGACGAGTACCTTCTGGGTTTGGTCCATTTGGAACGGGGCGACTGCGCCTCGGCGATTTCCGTTCTGGAGAGCATCTCCGGAGAGGACTCGGACCGCGAGGAAGTCCGGGAGGCCTTGAAGACGGCAAGGGAATTGGAGCCGAGGTCCTGGAAACTCATGGGCGAGCCGACCGCTTCCATCCAAAATTTCGGCCAGACCGCCGCCTGCCTGGACGACGACAGCCTGATCGCCGCAGTGTCCATCGGTTTCGAAAGGGATCTGAAACGGTTCGATCCGAACTCGGGAAAAGTATTGAATACTTATTCGTGCGACGACTGCGTCCGAGACTGGATCACCGCCGTCTTCGCGAGCGCGGAACAAGACCTGATCGTCTCCGGGACAAAGAAAGGGAAAATTCTGCTGCACGAAAAAAGCACCGGAAGACAAATCGGAGGATTTTCCGGTCACGAAGGGGAAATCGCGGCCGTCGGCCTAGTCGATCAGGGGAAGATCGTCGTCGCCGGCGCCGGCTATTCGAACAGGAGAGAGTCGGAGACCGTCGGGATATGGGACTCCACGACCGGGAAAAAACTGCGCGAATTCGGCGGACGAACAGGCCGGGTCCTTTCTCTCCATCCCCTCTCGAACGGCCGGGACGTTCTCGTCTTTAAAAACGATTCCGTCGCCGCGTGGGATTGGACCACGGGAGAGCGTGCGATAGAATACCGGAATGTCGGCGAAATTTCCTGCGGAGCAATAAGCCCCGACGAAGGCGCGATCCTGGCATGCGAAGGGATCAGGGCGGATCAAGGCGCGTTCAAGGTCTGGAAGTCGGGGGAGGCAAGTCCGGTTTGTTCGTTCTCCCATGGAAAGGCCGCTTTCCATGCGGAGTTCGTTTCCGACGACAGGTTCGTTTTAGTCGCCCACGATGGAGGTTTGCTTCGGATATGGGACGTCAAGGAGAAACGCTGCCTGACCACGATTCCTGCGCACGAGCCGGTTATTAAAAAGGCGATGGTCTTTCGCGACGGAAAACGCGCCGTCTCCGCGGGCGGCGAAATGTCTCGCTCCGTCAAGCTCTGGCGTTTGGGGGAACGTTACCTCTGCGAAGCTCCCCTGATCGTCTCCAGGGTTTCCATATACGAACGGACCGCCAAGGCGCGAAACGAATTCGAAAGTTTCATGGAGGCCGCGGAAAATGCGGTCCGAAACGGAGACGTAGCCCGAGCCGCCTCGCTCGTCGGAAGCGCGCGATCGGTCCCCGGCCACGAAAGGCACGAAAGAGCGCTGGGGATCTGGAGCGGGCTTTATCGGAAGTTGCCGAAGACAAACCTGAAGGGGGCGTGGGAAACCCAATCCATGCGGAACGACGGTCCCGGCCAGACGCCCATGCGGGTAAGCGGCGACGCCGACCGGGCCGTGGTCCGGGAGAAAAAGGATCATGTGGGGTTCAAGCTTGTGGAACCAAAGAGCGGCAAGATTTTGACCCTGTTCAAGACCGAATTCGCCGGCGTTCGAAGATTGGCTCTGAGCCGAGACTGCCGGCTCGTTCTCTCCGGCGACCACGCAAGGGTGCAGCTCTGGGACGCGGAGACCGGAGGCCTTGTCTGGACCTTCGAGGCCAACGAAAACCCGCCGCAGGTATTGTCAGTCTGTTTCGGAATCGACGGCAGATTCGCCGTCACGGGGGGACGGGACCGGACCGTGCGGCTCTGGGAGGTTGCTTCGGGAAGATGCCTCCGCGCTTTCGACGCCGGAGCCGCCCGAAAATCCGTCGGTTCCCATGCGGGCGCCGTGCTGGCGGTCGCATGGTCCCCCGACATGAAAACGCTGCTGACCGCCCAGAACATGGAGCCCTTCAAACTATGGGACCTTGAAAAACTATCCTTGGCGAAAGAGTGGGAAATCTCTTGCGGAGAAGGAGCCGCAGGACCGGAATTGCCGTACGGGCCGGACATCGCATCGTTCGACGCGACCGGCCGGTTCGCCCTGGTTTGCGGCACGAAGGACAACGCGTTCAAGATGGTGCGCACGGAAACCGGCGAGGTCGTAAAAACGTTCGAGGGACACGAAGGCGTGGTCAGATCGGCCGTGCTCGGTTTCGACGGACGATGCGCCCTTTCCGGAAGCGACGACGCGACGGTCAGGCTTTGGAACGTCGAAACGGGCGAATGCCTCCGCGTTTTCGAGGCTCATTCGAAGCCGGTGGAGAAGGTCGCGCTTTCGAAGGACGGCAGCCTGGCGGTTTCGGAGGACCGGTCCGGCGTCATGAAAACGTGGTTCCTCGACTGGGAACTGGACGATGCCGGCATTGCGTCCTGGAACGAACGCGCCGACGCCTTCGTCGATAATTTCCTACATCGGCGCTCGCCCTATGCCGGGGAATTGCCCTCCGACAGGGACCCTACGGAAGAAGAGCTGAAAAAGGCGCTGAGCAAATCCGGAGAGCCCGTATGGTCCGACGCCGATTTTCGGGAACTCGTGGAGGAGCTGGGTTGCGCTGGTTTAGGATTTGTTTCGGCCGAAACCGTCCGAAAAAAACTCGAAAAATACAACGCGGCACGGATTCGGCGACGCATAGAGGATTTCGAAAGGGAACTTCTCCCGTTCTTTTCGTCCATATCCTCCGATCGGACCCAATGCTCCATCGCCCTGAAGACAGCCTGCGAATCCCTGAAAAAGACCGTCGATTGGAGCTTCTCCGACGAAACGGAAAATACGGCCCGCCTCCCGGAACTCTGCGTTCGCATGGTCCGGTTGCTGGACGGCTTGAAAGGCGAGAAAGAACGGGGATGATCGAATGCTGTTGAATCCGGCCGACGCAGTTCGAAGAACAAGTCCAGAGCGTCCGTCAAAGCCGCTACTGCGTGCATCTGTCCGAGCTGATGAAGACGGACCGCGTGATTCCGGTGGCGATCTTCCTGCGGACCGGAAAGTACCCGGCCTTGCTGGTTTTGTCTGGCGACCGGCAGACGTACCTTTTCTTCAAGATTGTCGCCTGCGATTTGAAGCGCGTTCCCGCCGAAGCGCACTTGGAGAGCGAAAACATCGTGGCCCGGCTGAACCTTCCGAACATGGCCTATCCCCCGGAACGGAAGATCGAGGTCTTCGCCAAGGCCCGCGATGGCCTGATCGAGCTGGAACCCGACCCGAACAAGCGGAGGAAATATTCGGAGTTCGTGGATTTCTATGCCTAACTCGACGAAAACGAGATTATAATGCACGAAGAACAATATTTGCCCAAAAGTCGAAACAATGAGGAGCTGATGGGATATACGCAAAAAGTCCTGGAAGAGGGCAGGAAGGAAGGCCGGCAGGAGGGGACGGATTCTCGCTTTGCGCCGGTTGCTGACCTTGAAATTCAAAACGATCCCCGCATGGGCCGAGGAGCTTTTGAAAAACCCCGGGCAACGCGACCTTGAGGAGTGGACCGACAGCATTCTGACCGCGAACCAAGTCGAGGAGGTTTTCGGCGAAGGCTACCGGAAGTCCTGACGTCCGAAGGATCGACGAATTTTCCTGTTCGCGACCTCGAGATTGAATCGGGTTTCCTCGTCTCCGGGATTGTAGTGCAAGGCTTTGGCGAAGAACTCGGCCGCTTTTTGGAAACCGCCTTGCTTGGCGTGGGCGGCGCCGAGTTCGGAGAGAATCGCAGGGTCGTCCGGCGCCAGGGACAGCGCCGCGGCCAGGTGCGTTTCGGCGGAACGGGCTTCTCCCGCGCGCAGTTTCGCCATGCCCAGGTATTTTAGAGGTTCGACCTTTCCGGGCGCCGTTTCGACCGCCTTGGACAGCCAATCGGCGGCTTCCTCGAAACGTCCGCTCTCCGCCGCCAGAAGTCCCAATGCCGTAAGAGAGGGTTCGTGGCGGGAATCGAGGGCTATCGCGTTTTGAAACCGGACGGCGGCCTCCGCTTTCCTTCCCGCCCCGAGAAACGCGAGCCCCAGGTTGTAATAGTCGTTCGGATAGGCCCCGTGCGCGGAAATCTTTTTCGAAATCTTCTCCGCCTGGATGTTGGCGCACTTCGTTTTCGTCCAAGCGTCACTGAAAATGCCGAACGACGGGACAAGCGCCTGGCCGCAATAGCCTGTCGCGGCCTTTCGGTAGCGCTCCCTTTGTTCCGGAGAAAGCGTGTCGGGGTCTACAAGCTTGAACAGCGGCGCGTTGGCGGACGCCGAAAATTCGACCAGGTTCAGAACGACCTCCGTCCGTTCCTCGGACTGCAAAATCCGGTACGTCCCGGGGGAAAGCCGTCTCTGTCCCGCGACGATCTCGTCGACGTTCAGACTTTCCCCGTACAGTTTCATGGGGGCCGCGAACTCCAGGTACGGGAAATTGTCCGTGTGGATCGGTCCGGGGCCGAAAAGAGCCGGAAGGTCCTCCGTCATGACCAGGTGCGCCAGAAAATCCACCCCCGGAAAATATACGTTCGAAGACCGGCTCGCGTATTCTCGCTTCCTTTCCGGCAAATCCCAATCAAGGCCTTCGTCGTTCTTGAAGCCCATCATCAGGCAGTCCACCGGCCCGACCTTCACCATGGCGCTTTTCGGAAACACCGTCGCGAAAGTCCTTCCCAGCATGGAAAACGTTTCCCAGTCCATCTCGTAGGATTGAATCCACTGGGCGAAAATGCCGTTTTCGTTCAGCCTCTCGCGGGCGGTCCGGAAGAACTCCAGGGTGTACAGGTTCGCCAAGCCGGCCATCCATGGATTGGAAGGCTCCGAGATGATCGCGTCGTAGCGGTCGCCGGTCATCTCGAGATGGTTCCGGCCGTCCTGGATAATCAGCCTGGTTCTGGGGTCGTCCAGGCACCGGTTGTTCCAGGGAGAGAAGAACGTCCGGCACGCTTCGACAACTTTATCGTTGATCTCCACGATATCCAGTCTTTCCAGGGGATAAAGAAGCGCTTCGCCCGAGGTCATGCCGCTCGCCAGCCCCAGGATCATCGCGTTTCGCGGATTCGGATGGAAAAGCATGGGGATGTGCGCCGACAAGGCCTGCGTGGACCGGTCGCCGTGCGAGGAGGCGTCGGCCTTGCCGCTGTTGAACATGGCGTACTCGACGGTCCCTACGCTGGTGATCTCCTTCTCCACGGTCGTGAATCCGCCGGCGCCCTCCCCCCGGAAAACCACGGACAGCCCCTGCCTGGTCTTGGCGATGCTTTCCGTTCCATGAAACAAGGCATCCGCGAAGCTCGCCCGATGGAGGTCCCGCTCGATGGCCCCGAAATCGCGGTACCATCCGCGGGAAAGCTGATCCTGGGGCCAGGACGGATAGAACAACAGCAGTCCTCCGCACAAAGCCGCCGCTCCGACCCCGCACAGCGCCACTTTCCGACGCCGGACGGAACGTTCCAGAACCAAGGCGACGGAGGCCATGCCGCACTGGAACATGATGACCGCTTTCAGACCGTTCTCGTTGCCAACGAGCGGGACCAGCACGAAACCCGCCACGAACGCGCCCAGGACCGCCCCGACCGTGTTTGTCGCGTAGGCTCTTCCCATGGAGCTTCCAAGGTCGGCGACGGACCGGACGTACAGCCGGTTGACCAAAGGGAACGCCGCCCCCAGAAACAGCGTCGGCCCTAAGAGAATCGAGAACAGCACGCCGGCCTGAACCCAGATCATACGGGAAAATTCGGCCTGATGCGTCGCGATGAGCTTGGCGAAAAAGAACTGGCTGTTTCCCAGCAGGTGGCCCACGGCCAAAGCCAGGAGCGCGGCGGCCCACTGGGTGAGAACGAGAAGCCGGAATACCTTGTCCGTCGCGCCGTCGAACCGGTCCGCAAGCCGGCCGAAAAGCATGCCTCCCAAGGCCAGCCCGACGATGAAGGTCGCGACCACGATCGTGAAGGAATACGTGGTCGGTCCCGCGACCAATCCCAGGACGCGCGACCAAACGACCTCGTAGGCCATGGAACAAAAGCCGGATACGGCGAATATCCCGAGCGCCCATCGCATTGTCCCTTTATTGCCGTCCTCGCCGCTATCCGGCACGGCCTTTCCTTTCTTCTCCTTGGAAACCGGCCTCTTCGACGCCGCCTGTTCGCCGAAAAGCGACCGTTTGGATCGGGACGCCAGGATGCAAGCGACGCCGACAAGGCCGTTCGCGCCCGCCGCGGCGTAGAGGGTCGTCGATACGCCAAGGCTTTTAATCAGTACGAAACCGCACAACACGGCCCCGAAAGCCGCGCCGATGGTGTTCAACCCGTACAGCCAGCCGGTGCGAGATCCGAGATGGGAAAGGCGTCCGACGTAAAAGCGGCAAAGCACCGGAAGCGTTGCGCCCATCAGGCTTGCAGGAACGATCAAAAGCAACGCGCACAGTAGAAAGACGGCTGCCTGGCAGCACCAGGGCCGTTCCGCGAATTGGCCGTAGACGAACCGGTAGAGGGGCTTCGCGCCCGCGATCAGAAGCGGAAGAACGACCGCGTAAACCCCTATTCCGATCTCCAGGATTCCGTAGAACCATAGATGCGCGTTTTTGGACGAAAGCTTGTCCGCGACTTTTCCGGCGAAAAAACTTCCCAGCGCCAGCCCGGCCATGAAAACGGACAGGACCGTGGCCACCGCGAGAGGAGCGCCGCCGACCACCTTGTCGATCATTCGCGTCCAAAGCACTTGGTAGACCAAGCCTGCGGCCCCGGAGACGAAGAAGCAAACGGACACGAACAGATGGATCATGGTTTCGCCCGATCGCCAACGCCCGACCGTCGATTTTTCCAGCCGAAAGCCACGCCCGACAACCCGAAGATCAGGGACAGCCCGGCGACGACGCCCATCGTTCGGCTGGATGCTGCTCCGCCGCCAGTCCTTGCCACGGGTTCGACGGTTTCGGCCTTTTCGGCGCCGTCGCTTTCTCCCACCGCAAGCTCCAAGGCCAGGCGATGCCCCATGCCGTCCTTTACGATCACCTGCCACTTGCCCGGACGGTCGGGCTTGAAAAACACGCGGCCGTTTCGGTCCGTGCGGCCCGTCTGGAATGGCAGCTCCGAATCCGGCGACCTTATCTCCGTTTCCGAATAGCTCATGGGCTCGCCGTCGTCGTACCGGGCAGTGGCCATGTATCCCTCCGAAGGCGCGATTTCGCCCTCCACGCCGTGCCCCCAAGCATGGGAACCCAGCAAGACGACAAAGGCTACGCATAAAACGTTCAAACCAATTCTCATTGCGCGATCTCCTTTTCTTCGGCGGACTCGAATCCGGCCGGTTTGTTCTTTCTCGCGAAAAACAGGTAGACGAAAACTCCCAGGGCGATGGTCCCCAGACCGAACAGCGCCGCGACCGGCCGGCTCTTGATGGAAAACAGGATGATCCACAGGTTGCCCAGGACGAATATTAGCGGCGTGACGGGATATCCGAAGGTCCTGTAGCCGGTTTCGGGCGCGGGCCTGCTTCGCCTGATCTTCATCAGCCCGAGCACGGTCAGCATGGCGAACAAGGACAGCGTGAAGCCGATGTAGATCAGAAGCGTGTCGAACGAAGCGGAAAGAACCATCATGACCGCAATGGCCGCCTGCAAGAAAATCGACCAAGCTGGGGTTTTCCTTTGCTCGTTCAATTTTCCGAAAACGTCGAAAAAAACGCCGTCTTTGGCCATGGCGTAATAGATTCGCGGTCCGGTCAGGATCATGGCGCTCAGCAGGGACATGATGCCCAACGCGACGGCCCCGCTGAAAAGCCTGCTGATGTTTTCCCCGAACAGGAACACGGCGGACTTGGAGCCGATTTCCAAAACTCCGGTCATCTGCTCCGGCGGCAAGGCGTAGATGTAAACGACGTTTAGCAGAAGGTAGAGGCAAATGACGACGGACGTGCCGACAATCAGGGCCAACGGGATGTTTCTGGCCGGACGGACGATTTCCGATCCCAGGTAGGCGGCGGCGTTCCAGCCGCTGTACGCGAACGACACGAAGATCAACGAAACGGCGAACTTCTCGGCTGCAAAGGAAGAGCCCGCAGTCGCGCCGAAATGTCCTACCGATCCGTTTCCGAAAAAGAGACCGCCCAGGATAAAGGCCGCCACGATTCCGATTTTGAACACGGTCAGCAGGTTCTGGACTCGGCTGCCGACGTGCAGACTGTGATAGTGGACAAGCGAGAAGACCGCTATCGCCCCGATGGCCGTAAGATTCAGTGGGGAGATGAAAACCGCGGGTTCTCCGGCCGGTATCGAGAACGCCTGGAAGGCATAGGTCGCGAAAGCCACGGCTGCGGCCGCGATGGGGGCCGAAAAGCCCACGACCAGACTTATCCATCCGGACAGGAACCCGACCGGCTTTCCGAAGCTTTCGCTAAGAAAAACGTATTCCCCCCCGGCGCGGGGAAACCTCGCGCCGAGTTCTCCGTAGCACAGCGCCCCGCAAAGGGCGAAAATCCCTCCGAAGAACCAGCAAAGCAAAAGCGCTCGGGGACTTCCCAGCTCGGCCAGAATAAACCCCGACGTGGTGAAAATACCGGTCCCCACCATATTGGCGATCACCAGGATCGTGGCCGAGAAAAGGCCGATTTCCCTGCTCAGGCCGTTTCCGTCTGGTTTGTTTTTCATGTTTTCGCGTTGGTTGTTTTTTTTGTTGTTTTTCTGGTTCGGGGTTGGAGGCGGAAGCCCCCTCCCCCGATACTCGCGCATGCTTCGCTCGCGACGGTAGCGCCGCCTTCCACGGCGGCGCGGCGCCCCGAAACCGGTTTCGTTATCCGGACCGGAGCTGGAAGCTCCGGTTACCTTTTCATGAAGTCTCCGACATAGACGAGATGCTCGAACGGAAACTCCACGCCTTCGGTCTGTTTCGGGATCGTGTCGAGCGTACCCTCGAGGACCCGTTCCTTATCCTTGTATCCCGCGTGGAACACGATGGCGATGGGGGTTTCCGCCGGGTACTTCTTCTTCAGCTTCTCCACCAAGTCCTCGAATTTGGTGTGCATGGTGAAGATGATCATCGTGGGATGATGCTCGGCGAACTTGTCGATCTCCCGCGCCGTGGTCAACACGGCCGAATGGCTCTCCTCTCCCAGCATGATGTCCTTTCCGATGGCGGCGTTGGCGGCGTTGAGGCAGCTCACTCCGGGTATGATCGCCGGCTTTGCGTCCTTGAACTCCTCCAGATACCACCTGTAGGGGCCTCCGTATATGAGCAGATCGCCGCTGCCAAGCACGGAAACGGTCTTGCCCGCATCCAAGGCGCCGCGAATCTTCGCGATCAGTTCGCCCCGCGTTTCCGCGTTCTTTCGGCACTCCGCCGCTTTCTCCTCGCTCTCCATTCCGGCGCAATCCTTTTTATAGGTTCGCCAGCCGGAAAGGGAGTCGTCGAGAACGGTCTTGTCCTTGAGGTACTCTTCCAAGTGCGCGTCCCACTTCTTGTTGCACACGACCACGTCGGACTTTCGAATTGTTTCGACCGCCCGCAGCGTCATCAGGTCCGCGTCGCCCACGCCGTAGCTTACCAGGTAGAGCGCGCCTTTTTGTTCCGCCGCGCCGGCGACCGGCGCGCGGAAAACCGCAATGAAAAGCATGAAAACACAAAAACCTATTGATGAAATCCGAAAAAGAATTTTGCGTTTCGACATGTTGTCTATCCTCGTTTCTGGCAGTCAAGTCGTATCGAAGAATCGGCCTGTTCCGCTACTCCACAACCTGGAAGGTGAACGCCACGTTGTACATATACTCGTCGCAGGTTCCCGAATCCGGATAAGGGCATTTGTAGGAAAGCATGACCATCCAGTAGCCCGCCTTTTCCAATTGCAGTTCCGCCTGTCCGTTCGCGTCGGTCGCGGTCTCCACCGGATAGTGTTTCTCCCCTTTAGCTCCTTTGTCCCCTTTCTCGCCCTTCTCCGAATGCGAATGGGGAGCGATGTCGTCGCTATACCCGGCGTAGGTTGCTTTGACGCTTGTATCGGCAAGGGGTTCCCCGTTGAACAGAACCTTTACGGGCAGTTTGTCCCCGGCTTTCAGCTGGTCGGGATTCGAGAGGGGGATCAGGTCCAAGCCTTGGCCCGCAGAAGCTCCAAGGTTCTTGTCCGCTCCGCCGGCAACGATCACGGTCTTGGCCTCGATATGAAAGTTGGTGCATTTGACGGAGTCGGAAACGGCTTTTTTGTCTCCCCATTTTCTTCCTTCGGGGGTCATGGTGAAAAAACCCGGCTCGATCTTCGCGGTCACGACATAGGCGCCGGCTTTGTCGATCTTCAGTTTGTAGAGAACGACACTCTCTTTGACCAAATCCACCGCGACCCCGTCCGGGTCCACCGCCTTGATCTCCTTCACCCTGTCTTCCTTTACCTCCTGGTCCGTTCTTCCGGCCGGAAACGTATGCCCCCAAGCCACCCCGATGTCCACGACTGTTCCGACCTCGGGATAGAAATTGCCGGGATTCAGCCACAGGTTGTGGGAAAAGGCGGGAGTGCAAAACGCCATTGTCGCCAAAACGCAAAACAGTACGACGATTCCAGTTCTTGTTTTCATGTCAAACTCCATTTCTCGGCAATGTGCCGCTTTCTTCGTTAAGATCGAAAAATCAATTTTTAAGCAAATCCACGCTGTTTTTCAGAAAGTCGCCCACGTACAGCAAATACTCGAAGGGAAGCTTGTCCCCTCCCATCTCTTTCGCGATGGTGCCCAGCTTTCCATGCACGACCTTCTCCTTTTCCGCGTACCCGGCACTTTGCACGATGGCGACCGGGGTATCCGCAGGGTAGTGCTTGGAAAGACCGTCGATGAACTTTTGGAACTCCGTCCGCATGGTGAAGAGTACCATGGTCCCCTGATGGACGGCCATTTCCTCCACGGACCATCCGGAGGCGAGAATGACCGAATGGGAGGATTCCCCCTCGGTGACCCCGGCGCGCAACGCGGCGTTGGCGGCGTTGAAACAGCTCAGGCCGGGCACCACTTCGGTGTTCAGATCCTGAAGCGCGGCGAGGGTCCAGGAACAGGGGCCGTAGACCAGGGGGTCGCCGCTGTCGAGCATGGCGACGGTCTTTCCCTCCGCCATCGCGGCCCTCGCCAAAGAAACGAACTCCTCCTGCTTCTTGTGGTACTCCTCGCAGCTCATCCGCTCCCTTGCCCTGTCTTCCTCGGAAACCTCGGAGCATTTCTTCCCGTAAAACGGGAAAAGCCGGTGGTAGCCGTCGAGAACTTTCTTTCCGGAAAGATAGCTCGAGAATCTTTCCTGAATTTTCTTTTGGGCGAAAATCAGGTCCGCCTCCCCGATGACCTTCAAGGCTTTCAGAGTGGCCAAATCCGAATCCCCGGGCCCCATTCCCACCAGGTAGAACTTGCCCGCCTTCGCTTGGGCGGATGTCTTGTCTTTCTTGAACTTGGCGTCGGCGAGGGTTTTTCCCACGTAAACGACGGATCTTCCGGAATCCAGGCTGGCCGAGTCGGCGGCGAAGCCGGCCACGGTGCCTGCGACCACCTTTTCCTGGCCTGCCACTCCGGCGTCGGAGACTATCCCCACCGGCGTATCCGGGGAATAGGCCGAGGAGAGGCGCGTAAAGAGTTCCTTCATGTCCCTTGGCATGAAAACGACCATGGTGGCTCGCTCGTGTCCCGCCAGGGCTTCGATGGTATCCTTGCTGTTTTCTTTTTTGAACGGGGCGGTGATGACCACTTCCCCGAGGCCCACCTGAAGCGCGGCGTTGGCGGCGTTGAAGGCGCTCAGGCCGGGTACGACCGTCGGATTGAGATCGCGCAGTTCTTGAAGGCTCCACATGTCGGGTCCGTAGATGGTGGGATCGCCGCCGCTGAGAATAACGACGCGCTTTCCCTTGGAAACGGCGTCGCGAACCAGCTTCGCGAACTCGGCCTGCTTCTGGTGGTATTCCTCGCAGCTCATGCGCTGCCGGGAAGGATCATGATCTTTTTTCGCCTCGGCGCAGTCCTTGCCGTAGTGTCGAAAGAGAACGCCGTAGCCGTCCAGCACCTCTTTTCCCTTGAAGTCGACAAGACCCGCGAGCTTTTCTTGCGTTTTCGAGCCGCAGAAAACCAAATCGGCCTCGCGGATGGCTTCCAACGCCCTGGCGGTCAACAGATCGGCGTCGCCGGGGCCGATCCCGACCACCTTGTAGCTGCCGACGATTACGTTTTTTTCGGCTGCGTTTACCTGGCAAAAAGCCGCCATTACCCATAAGAAGGCCAACAGCAGGCCTCCTGTCCGGATGGTTTTACTGATTTTTCTTTTCGGCATCTGTCATTCTCCTCGTTTCTTTTTGAAGTGCTGTTTTCATCGTATCCATTTCCATTTTGTTCGAAAGACGTTATGGAAAAACCAAACCGCGACTATTTCCCTGGTTTCTCCGTCTTGTAGCGCCGGGTCAGGAAGTCGCCCACGTAGATCATGTGCTCGAACGGCAGTTTCTCGTCGCCCACTGTGTCCACGATCGTGTCCAAGGTGGCCGCGATCGCCCGTTCCTTTTCCCGGGAACCCGCATGCAGCACGATGGCGACTGGAGTGTCCCCCGGATAGTGGGTTTTTAGCTGACCGACCACGGAGGACAGGTCCATGAACATGGTGAAGAAGGCCATGGTCGCCTGGTGGCGGGAAAGTTCCGCGATGCTGTCGGGGCCGTCGTAGTCGTCCCGGCCGAAATTCGCCGTCAGTATGACCGAATGGGCCTTGATCCCGGAGGTGACCCCTTTTTTCAAGGCGGCGTTAGCGCAATTGAAGCTGCTGACGCCGGGAACGATCTCCGGGTTCAAGTCCTCGAACGCTTCCACGTACCACATGTTCGGCCCGTAAATGGTCGGATCGCCGCTGTCCAGAACGGCTACGGTCTTTCCCTCTTTTACCGCCCCGCGGATCACGGCGTCGATCTCCTTGAACTGCTTCATCTTTTCGTCGTAGTCGAAGCGTTTGTTCTTTTTGCCCTCCTCTGGAGTTTTGCCGTACACGGCGAATATGCCGAACCCAGGATCGCGGATTTCCTTTCCCTCGAGCAGATCGGGAAAGCCGCCTTTCAGGTCGGGATGGCAAAATACGATGTCCGCGGCCTTGATCGCCTTGATAGCCCGCAAGGTGATGTTGTCCGGGTCGCCGGTTCCGACCCCGACGAGATAGAGCCGGGTCTGCTGCGACGCGCCGGCTCCGGATG
>CAZNTU010000104.1:0-18218 GCA_964575975.1 uncultured Desulfobacteraceae bacterium | reverse complement strand
AGTTCGGGAAGTTCGATGCGCAGCACGTTGAGCCGATAAT
Source organism: uncultured Desulfobacteraceae bacterium (assembly GCA_964575975.1). Taxonomy (GTDB): domain Bacteria; phylum Desulfobacterota; class Desulfobacteria; order Desulfobacterales; family SKZT01. The sequence goes on along the minus strand of CAZNTU010000104.1, from coordinate 18,178 downwards.
AGAGGTCCTTGCGAAACAGGCCTTTGCCCACGAGGTCTTCGAGGCCCCGGTTGGTGGCGGAAATCACCCGCACGTTGACTTTTTGGGTATGGCGGCTTCCCAGGGGATAGAATTCCTTGTCCTCGATGGCTCTAAGGAGCTTGGCCTGCAGAGCCAGAGGGAGGTCTCCGATCTCGTCCAGGAAGATGGTTCCGCCTTCGGCTTCCTGGAAACGGCCCGGCTTGTCCTTGACGGCGCCGGTGAACGCGCCTTTGGCGTAGCCGAATATTTCCGACTCCAGGAGGGTGTCCGGAAGGGCGGCGCAGTTGAGTTTCACGAACGTTTTGTCGGCGCGGTTGCTGGCCGAGTGGATTACTTTGGCCAGGAGGTCTTTTCCGGTCCCGGTGGCGCCCTCCACGAGAATCGTCGCGTCGCTTTTGGCGACCACTTCTGTCATTTCGAAGACGCGCAGCATGGAGGGGCTTTTTCCGATCATGTCGTGGAAGATGTACCGGTCGTGGATGGCCTGGTTGAGCTGGCGGACCAGGCTAAGGTCGTAGAAGGTCGCCAGTCCGCCCACGATGCTTCCTTTTTCGTTTTTCAAGGCCATGTATTTCGCGCGGATCGGGACCGGGACGCCGTCGCGGTCGATTATGCTTCCTTTTTGGGTGCTCCGGGAGTTTCCGTCGGTAATGGATTCCTTGAGAAGGCCGATATCGGGGGAGTCCGCGTTTTCGAAAAGCATGGAGCAGGATTTGCCCAGCACTTCGCGACGATTGTACCCGGATATTCTTTCCGCCGCCGTATTGTAAAAGGTGATCAAGCCGCCCCGGTTCACCGTGAAGATTCCGATGTCGATGCTGTTGAGGATGTGCTTGAGGCTTCTTTCCTCGTGGTGGACCCTGTCGATCAGGTCGGAAATGGGGGAGTGGTCCTGAAGAATGGTGAGGCAGCCGGTCACTTCCCCGTTCTTGCCGAACATGGGCGTGGCCATCCGGGTGATCAGATAACGATTGTGGTTTTCGTCGAAAACCTCGACTATGGGTTCCCCCGCCCGCTCGTCCTTTCCGGGGGCGATGATGCAGGACACCATGCAGGGAACCCCCGTGAAGATTTCGCGGCAGTCCGCGCCGATCGTCTCGTTGCCCCGCAGCCCGATCAAAGCCTGCGCGCTGTAGTTGATGGAAGTGATCCGATGGGCCGTGTCGACAGTGAACGCGCCGATGTTCAATTCGTCCAGAACGTCCAGCCACTGGTCGGACCGGATCGATATGAGCGCGTAGTTCTCGCTTTTCTTCATTTGATCCCGAATTTCGAAACGAGTGCCATGTATCGTGGCGATGGGTTTGCCCCGAATTTCCAGTTCCCGGCATTCCAGCCAAAGTCGGCGCTTACGCCCCTGAGCCACCGAAATCCATAATCGCCAACTTGGAGCCCGACCATTGACAATTAACAATTGATTATTGATTATTGATTATTGAAAACTTTTCAAACTCCGATGGGGATTGTCAAAATGGAACCGTCTCCCATAGAATTCTCCATAATCAACGGTTAATATTCAATGAATAATGCTCCAAAGTTAGCACTTATGCCCCTGACCCCCCTGAACACTGATCACCCCCCGCCGGCAACTCGATCGTAAAAACGGTCCCTTCCCCCTTCCGGCTGCTCGCCGCAATTTTTCCGTCGTGGCGCTCGACGATCCCGTAGGTGGTGGAAAGCCCGAGCCCCACGCCGTACCCTTCCTTTTTCGTCGTGAAGAACGGTTCGAAGATGTGCGGCATGTCTTCTTCCGAAATCCCGGTTCCGTTGTCCTTTACCGTGATTCGAACGCTTTTGCCGCCGCCTTCGGAAAAAGCGGCTATTTCGAGCTTTCCGCCTTCTTTCATGGCGTCGATGGCGTTGAAGATCAGGTTCAAAACGCATTGCTGGAGCTGGTTGAAATCGCCGGTCACCGTCGGAAGATCCGTGCCGGTCTCGCATTTGAGTTCGATGCCGCACAGTTCGAGCTTGTGGCGGCCGAGCATGACGCAGCGCTTGATAAGGTCGGCTACGTCCACGGGCTGGAAAGAAACCGGTTTCATGCGGGAGAAGGTCAGAAGGTTGGACACGATCTTGGAGCACCGGTCGGTTTCCTTTTCCACGAACTCCAGATATCTTTTGAATTTGTCCAAATGGGCGGCGTCGGGAGCGCCGCGTCCGAGGATGCGGATCATCAGGCGGATATAGTTCAGGATTCCGGAGAGGGGATTGTTGATCTCGTGGGCGACGCTTGCCGCCAGACGTCCGAGGGACATCATCTTGTCCTGCTGGAGAATCCGCGCCTGGTCGGCCATCTCGCGTTCCAAGCGCCTGATTTCGCGCAGGTCCCTGAAAAAGCAGACCAGGCCGTTCGGAGTGTCGTTTTCCATGAGCGACGCGGCCGAAACTTGCACCGGAATTTTTCGGCCTTTCTTCGTCCTGAGGACGGTTTCGTACAAATAAAGACGGTTCTCTCCGCCGTGCCGGGAGCCGTTCAACGCTTCTTGGAAAGCCTTGGCCTCGTCCGGATCGATGAGCGACTCGAATTCCAGTCTTCGGACGACGTCCTTTCGGTCGTATTCGAGCATGTTTTCGAGGCTCTTGTTGAACGTCACGACAAGGCCCTCGGCGTCGCACCCCAGGATGCCGTCCATGGAGCTTTCGATCAGCCGCCGCTGGTATTCGAAGGTTTCCATCAGTTCCCGGGTCGTCTCGGACCACCCGTTCTCGATGAACCTGGTATAGTCGCGCAGCTGTTTCGCGGTCGTATAGCGTTTTTTGGCCCTTTCCAAGGCGACAAGCAGAGCCTCCACGTTGATGGGCTTGGTGATGAAATCCGACGCGTTCAGCTGCAATGCCTGGACCGCCAATTCCATGTCCCCGAAAGCCGTCGCCACGACGACCTCGATTCGCGGAAATTTCCTCTTGACGGTTTCCAGCACCTCGATTCCGCTCATGCCGGGCATCCGCACGTCCGTGATGACGATGTGGGGAGGATCGGCTTCGCACTTCGAAAGCCCGGTCTCCCCGTCCGCCGCCGAATCGACCGCATATCCGGCATCCTGGAGTGTCACGCGCAAAACGTACCGAATGTCCTCCTCGTCGTCGATCAAAAGGACTTTCCAATCGATTTTCGGTTCCATGGCGTCTGCTATGTTCATGGTCGCGCTTCTTTTGTTTGGGTATGAACAAAACCTCGGTAATGAGTCCATGCTCACTAACACGAAAATCTTTCATTCTTCAAGGAATATTTACCGTCCCCTCGGACCCTGTTAACCTTCTCCATGCACGATTACCGGACAAGTCGCCTTTTTGGGAGAGCCGACTGCCAAAACAATGCCTTTCGACCGCCGCCTTTCGTCTTGCATACATTTCAACCTCCCCGTTTTGTGCCGACGGCTCGAACCTTCGACCTGCAAGTCCTTAAAATTCAACGAAAAAACGAAATTTTTAGATTGACAATCAATATCAATTTGTACACAATGCGTCTCGTAATTTTGAATCGGTTTGCAAAAGGATCATAAAAAAAATCCCCGAATACGGCTCGAATAATCTGAAACAGCTTTGATATGAATGTTAATCCATGGCGTTAGCGATGCAGCGGTGCAATGAAAATGTAAGTCGCATGTACGATCTTCAGGGGGATGGAGTTCGGGGATTGAAGTCTTGTATTCCGTTTCCGGCCGCGCTTTTATTGCGGCCGATATGTTTGCCAGAAGCCTCGTAAAATTGGAACCGACAGCTCAATTTCGTTTGTTCCAACGCGTTCGAGGTCGAGCCTTTCCTACGTTTTTCTTTAAATCCGCTCCGCCGACCGCCATTTTTCATGCATATATTGTCAAACAACGTGTTCGTGCGCAATATATTTATCAGAAAGTAAGAGGCGTATGTATGCATGCATGCCCTCGATGTTTCGACACAGTATATGTTCTTGGTCTGACAATCGAATCGTGGAGAGAGATTAGCTCGTTTTCTTAAGCACATTTGATATTGGGTTGAATGCGCCTTGTCGGTTTCCGAGGGTATCGGATGCAAAGCCGTCCTGTCTTTTTATTCCCTTCAGGCGATCAAGGACGGCAGCGGCCTTCCGTAGGCGATCGTTTTTACGCCCTAGACGGGAGGCTCTAATCGACCCGCAAAACTCTTTCCCGAATAGATACTTGAACAACATAAAAACAGTTATTTCCGGATTGGTGAGCAAGTGATTCTTGTAATCCAAAATGCGGAGCTTTTTTCCGGGTACCTGGTTGCGGAGACTGGAAACGAGAGGGGGAGCTGAAATGACGACTGCTTCGCGTGCGATAGCCGCCATATGTGGAATCGTGCAGGTAGTTTTCCTGAACCTTTGCCAGGTCGAGCCGGCCTGGTCCGCAGGCGACGGCGAAGACCGTCTTGGAGTTTGGCTTTCCAAGGCTTTCGAAGTGGGAAAGACGGTCGAGAACCCATACAACAAGGCCGAGGCGCTATACCGAGTCGCCGACATCTATGCCCGGACCGGGCAATACGATCCGGCGTTCAAGGTGATCGAAGCCATCGAGGAGCCGTACAAAAAAACGGTATCGCTGGTCGGGACAAGCGGTCGCGCCTGGACGAACGGGAATTGCGAACAAGCCGAAAGAATGCGCAAGCTGGCCCTGGAAACGGCGGAATCCATCGAGGAACCGAAATGGAGGGCGACTGCATACGTTTCCTTGGCCGAATCCTATGCGAAAAGCTCTATCATGGACGAGGCGGACCATGCATATTCCAAAGCTATCGATATTGCCGAGGATATCGACGACACTCAATGGAAGGCCTCTCTCTTGGCGAAAATGGCGGCCGATTATCTGGAATGGAAAAACAAGGAAAAATCCCTGCAATATCTCGACCGCGCGTTCGAGACCGCGAAAAAGCTGGAAAAGGCCTACGCGATAGGAAGCTTTCGAAAGAACGATGACAGGATCAGCGTGCTGGACCGGATCGCCGAAGGATACTCGAAGGCGGGCGAAAACGAAAAAGCCCGAGAGGTGCGGGAAACCATTACGGAAATGTCCACTATAATGGCGGAAAAGAGTCGAATCGTAAACATCATGCTGGCCGCGCGGAAATACGAGGAAGCCTTGAAAACGGCGGAGACGATCGAAAACCTTCATACCAGGGCGCATTCGCTGAACGGGATTGCCGTTCGCGTTTGGGAGGACGGAGGGGCCGAATCGTTTGCCTTGGAGGTTGTCGCCCAAGCCTTGGAAACAGCCGGGAAAATAAAGGACGAGCATGTGCGCTCGAAGGCTCTTGGGCCGATCGCTATGACTTGCGCGCAACACGGTTATTTCGACAAGGCCGTCTCGGCAATGAAGGATTTGAAGGACAAAGCCGTCCTGGAAATGACTTTGAGCCGGCTCGCGGGGGTTTTCGCGGATGCGGGCAAGTATCCGGAAGCACGAAAAACAGCGGAGTCTATCGAAGATATGTACTATCGATCAAGGGCTTTGGATTCCATCTCCGCCGCTAAAATAAAAAACGGGGAAAGGGGCTTGGCTGCGGAAGTCGAAGACCAGGCGCTTGCGGCGGCCCAAAAGATCGAAGATTCATACAGAAGGAACGAATTGTATTCCTGTTTGTCCGGGCGTTTTTCGGAAATGGGAAAGTACGACAGGGGACTTGAGGTCGCGGAGTTCATCGAGGACCCTTACCATAAGTCAACGGCTTTGTATTGGACGGTCTATTGGGCGGGGATGGAGCGGAAGTTCGACCGTGCCGCCGCCGTGGCCGAAGAAATCGAAGATCCTTACTATCGGGCTTCGGCCTTTTCATGGCTGGCCGAAAAACTCTTGTAGGCATGTGGGGGAAGTTCATGTCGGCTATAAAATTGTCGAAAAAGGTTTTGTGCTTTGCGGTGGTCGGTGCGTTATGCGCCTGGATCGGCGATATAGGGAAGATCTTGTCCAGTACCGGTTCCGTCGCCGCTGCTCTGGCGGCGGACTCGGAAAAAAAAGAACCCGAATACTCCGATTCGGAGAAACAAAGGCAGTTGACCGAGATCATGGATGAGATTTTCAGGGCGCTGAACACCATTTTCGCCCTGGAGGGGCTAAGCGATCCGGAAAAGAGGGAGCGGGCGCTCGATTATCTAAGTACATTCCGCTACGGGAAGGACAATAAGGGATACGTCAAGGTGGTGAGCCTGGACGGAGTGATTCAAGTGGAGCCCAACATTTTGGAGATGGTGGGAAAGGATCTGCACAGCTTCGAGGATCCCAATGTGTTCAGGGTCTTCGAGGATTTCATCCGCATCTGCTACGAGCAGGGGCAGGGGTGGAGCACTTACGTTTGGCCTGTGTGGGGAGGGAAAAAGCATCACGTGCCAACGGTTTCCCTAGTCCGATATTTCGCTCCGCTCGACTGCGCCATCGTCCTTGCGTACAATCCGATTACGATCGTGATCGACGACATGGCGCCTCCTTATATAGACGATCATCAACCCGCCTCGCCCATCTGAAGAATCACGGCGAATTCGGTTCGTTTCGAGATGTGTCCGAAATCGGGTTTAATAGAGACGGAACGGTTGCGAAGTTTAGAACGTTCTTCCCGATGTGCATTATTAACTGTTCCAGGTTGCAGAAGGATGAGCCAAAGTGAAAAACGAGAAACGCAGACTTGTTTCCTTCGAAGTAAGAACCATCCTGATTCTGGCGACGTTCTTTTCGTTTGTCGCGGTCCTCGAAAATAAGGCGTTGGCCGGCCCCAAGGTCACGTTTAAACCCATGCTTTCGGCGGCCGGAAAGTACGACAGCAATTTTTACGGCACAGACAAGGACGAGCAAGAGGTCTATACGTTGTTGGTACAACCGGGCTTGAGCTTGGGAACGGTTTGGGACAAGACTCGGGCGGATTTTAGCTACGCCGCGGAGTGGCACAAGTACTGGGGAGACGACAAGGAGACCCAAGAGCAAGGAAATACGATCGAAGCCGATTCGTTAGACTATATAGGCCACCTGTTCTCCTTGGGGATAAGGACCCAGGCGACCGACCGCATGACGGTCGGTCTGGACGACGGCTTTTACGTGACGCGCTATCCCTACTATTACGACCGGCTTTCCACCGCCGTCGACAACCGCAAATACTGGACCAACCGCTTGAGCCCCTACGTGTTTTACGAGTTCAACTATCGTTTGACCGCCGGCTTGCGCTACAAATGGCAGAAAGTCAAATACGACGACGAGGACGACGTGCTGGGTACGGCGGGCGACTTTTTCGGAGACTCCGACGAGCACCGTTGGACACTCACGCTGGCGTACAATCCGACGCGGACCACCACCTTGGATCTGGATTACAGTTTCTGGGAATTGAACTACGACGACGAGCAATACGCCGACGACTACACGGGAAACCATGTCATGATCACCGGCCAGAAACGCTATCGATATTTATCGGTGGACGTCGGCATCGGGTTCAACAATCAAAGCTACGAGGGTTCCGACCAGGAAGACCAAACGACCGTAACATACAAAGTCGGCTTGACGACGCAAAGCCCGCCGCCTCCCGAGCGACGTCGCGACATGGGCAAACTCTATCTGAGGCCTTTGGATCATTTATACGTGGGAGCAGTAAGAAACGCCAACACCTACGGCGACTATTATACGGCCGACCGGTTTGTTCTAAGCCTGGGCAAGGTTTTTTTCGACCGGATAAACTGCCAGGTCCGCGCATGGTATCAAATCGGCGACTACAAAAATTTCGAAGGGACGACGGGAGAGGATTCCGAAAAAAGGGAGGATAAAACTTCCGACGTGTCCTTTTTGGCGGGTTACATGTTCAGCGACATGCTCGGCTTGAATTTTACGATAGGTCGCACGGAAAGGAATTCGAACCTCGAAGGATACGACTATGTCAACAATTACATGATTTTATCGCTTGATTTCAACTTCGATGCGGGGGCCAGAGCGGGATTCCTGAAGGAGGCGTTATATTACTGGTAGCGCGCTCCCGTTTTCGGACGCGTCTGGGAATCGACGCCGCAATGCAGTATACAGCGCGATTCGGTGAAAATATGTCTAGAAATGCGATTTTATACGCCATTGCCCTTTTAACGGGAACGGTCTTGATATTCGCGTTCCCGGCAAGCGTTCGCGCCCAAAACAGGCCAATGGCGATCGGGCTGGAGGACGTGCTGACTATAACCATCTACGCAGGCGGCCAGCTGGAAACAACTTCCAATGTCACTGTATCGGCCGAGGGAATCATCGACGCCCCTTTTATCGGACCCGTTCAGGTGGCGGGCCTGACGCCCAGCCAGTTGGAACAGAAAATCGCCGAGCCGCTGGCCAGGGATTTCTTTGTCGATCCGAAAGTCCATGTCAGCATAAAGGAATTCAAAGGAATCAGCTATTACATATCCGGGTCGGTCAATTCCCCCGGGCTTTACGAAATGGCTTCGAAAACAAGCCTTCTGGAACTGATTGCCAGGGCGGGAGGAATCTCCGCCTCCGCAGGGAACGTCGCGTTCATCATGCGCGGGGGAGGCGGCAAAATCACGGAGGAGGCGTCGGTCGAAGACGTTTTGAAGGAAGGCGAACCTGTCAAGGTAGACATCGGAGCGCTCATGGAGCGAGGCGATCAGACGCAAAATCCTGTCCTTGTGGCGGGCGACGTGATTTACGTCCCCCCCAAGCAGGCGCTCAACCAGTCCGCCTCGAAAGTCTACGTGGAAGGCATGGTCGAGAGTCCGGGAATCTACGACTACCAGCCGGGAATGACGGCGCTCGGCGCTTGCATCATGGCGGGGGGGTTCGCCCAGTTCTCCGCTCCCGGCCGAACCAAAATTTTCCGCAAGAAGGGCGAAGAAGTGGAGGTTGTCAAAGTGAACCTTTACAAAGTCCGGGACGGTAAAACCCCCGATATCGAACTGAAGCCGGGAGATCGGATTTTTATTCCGGAAACTTGGTTTTAAACACAGGCAATAAAAATCGGAAACGCAAAATGCCGAATTCTCCTCTGAAAAACGACGACAATGCCGACCAACCGATCGATCTTGTCCAGTATTTGCACGTGGCTTTGAAATACAAGTGGCTGGTCGTATTCTGCGTCGTTGCGACCACCAGTCTCGCATTGCTCCACAACTCGCGGCTGACCCCGCTTTACGAGGCCGCCGCTACCGTTCTGATCGAAAACAAGGCCCCGAGAATCCTGCTTCCCAATTCGGCTCATCAATACCAGAACTATATTTCCGAGCTTTTCGCCTTCAACACCCATATCCAACTGATAAGTTCAAGGGAGGTCCTCGCGGAAGTCGCCCGTCGATTGAACCTGCACAAACTCGATCAGGCGAAGGAAACGCATCGGTTGAGAGAACCCGGACAATTCGAACGGTACGTCCTGCAATTCAAGGAAAACACGCGCCGCCTTTTGGGAGAGGGGCCGGAGCAAAGGACGCCGGTCGCGAGCGCGCCTACCGAAGAAGAGCAATTGGCGCAGATGGCCCTGGTCCTGAAAAGCAAGATCAGGGTCGAGCGGGTCGAGGAAACGTTCCTTTTGCGGATACACGCCATCAATGTGACCGATCCTGCAATGGCAAGGGATTTGGCAAACGCGGCGGCGGAGACGTACATCGAATTCAATGCCAAAAACCGGCTGGAGTCCACCCGTGACACCCTCGAATGGCTCACCGATCAACTCTCCGAAATGAAACAGAAACTCGAAAGCGCCGAAGCGGAGTTTCTGGGGTACAAACAGAGCGTCGCGCTTGTTTCCGTTGCGGACCGCCAGAAAATGATCGGCCAAAAAATCTCGGATTTCAACGACTCGTATTTGCAAGCGAGAAACCGACGGCTCGAAGTGGAGGCCAAGCTGGAGCAACTGGAGCGGATGTCCAAATCGAGGGAAGATCTTCCCATGGTCCGTTCCCTGATAGGAAACGACCTTATCGAATCTCTCTACGCCCAGCTTCTGGAATCCCAAGTGACGCTGTCGCAGCTGAAGAAAACCTATAAGGCCAAGCATCCGAAAATGATTCAGGCGGAGGATCGCATTCGGGATCTTAGGTTGAAGCTGGAACACGAGATAAAAAAGGAGAAGGGAAATCTCGAGGCGGAGCGCTCCCTTTTGGCATCCCGCGAAGACGTCCTCCAGAAGACCATAAGGGATTTCGAGCGCGAGGCCATGGCCACCAACGAAAAGGAACTCCAGTCCACCATTCTGGAAAGAAACGTGGAAAACTATCAGCGGATTTACAATACCCTGCTGGGCCAGATCAAAGAGGCGGACCTGTCGGAAAACGCCGATACCTCCACCATCCGGGTCGTGGAAGCGGCGATTGTCCCCGGAGGACCGGTGGGACCCAATAAAAACCGAAACCTCGGAATGGCGGTAATTATGGGCGTGATGGTCGGATTGTGCCTGGGGTTCATGGCGGAATACATGGACAGGACGTTTCGGACGGAGGATCAGATCGAGAAATTCTTGGGAATACCGGTGCTTGCCGTGATTCCCGACGGGGAAAAAGGCGGGGGCGGATATGGTTACGGGGAGGTTGCGAAAGGAAATAAAAATGGGTCCGGTCCCGACACGGGAAAATCAATGGTCGGCCGGCCGGAACAAAAGGCGGCGAAAGCATGATCGGCAAGTTTTGGAAAGGACCATCGAAGGTCAAAAGACCGGCTCTGCAAGCGCTTTCGGGGTATCCGATAAATTCGAGGTTCGCCGAAAGCTATCGGACTATGCGCACCAACGTCCAGCTTTCCTTCATGGACGGCGACGTCCGTTCTCTCTTGGTCACCAGTGCCGGAGAGAAGGAGGGCAAGTCCACGACTTCCGCCAATCTGGCCTATTCGATGGCACGCACCGGCAAGACCACGCTGCTCATCGATGCGGACCTGAGAAAGCCGTCCCTCCTTCAAATAGTGAAATCGAAGAATTCTCCAGGTCTCACCGGCCTTCTCTCGGACACTTTCGGGACCGATATCGGGGCCGGATCGTTGAAGACCTTCGGATTCAGCGATCTTTTATGGATCTTGTCGTTTCAAAAGAAGAGCGGAAAGTTGATCCTCGTCGACGGGACCGAGAAGGTCGAGTTGTTTTTCATAGACGGCGAACCGGTAGACGTGCAGTGGGTCACAAGGCCCGATGAAAAAAAGCTGGCCGCGCTTCTGGCAAGCGCGGGCGCGATAACGCAGGAGCAGGCTGGGCGCGCGTTGCTCCGCGCAACAGACACCGGACAGAGGATAGGGGCCGTTATGGTGAATATGGGGCTGGTTTCCGAGGAGCAGATGGCGGGTTACATCGAGCTTCATCTCCTGGAAGGTCTCAAAATCGCCATCGGGTTGAGGAGCGGGGGGTTCGAATTCGTCAAAGTCCCGTCGTCCCGGTGCGAAAAACCTCCCTTCGGTCCAACCGATATCCGGCGGCTTTACACGCGGTTGGTGGCGGGAAACGAAGATCTTCCCTACGTGGAAAGCAGCATGAGGGCGAGCGTCATGGCCACCGACCAGGAAGGGCTTTTCCTTCTGCCCAGCGGGCCAAGGCCGCCCAACCCCGGAGAGCTGCTGCAGTCGGCGCGCATGTCCTTTCTGCTGACCTACCTGAACAGGCATTACGACACGTTGATCATAGACACTCCGCCCATCCTGCCCGCCAGCGACGCCGTCCTCCTCGCCCCCCAAGCGCACGGCGTGGTGCTGGTGGTCAAAGCCGGGGTAGTGAACCGCAAACTGGTCCAAAGAGCCCTCTCGCAGCTCCGGAACGCCAAGGCCAACGTGATCGGAGTCGTGCTGAACCAAGTGAATGTTAACAGGGAGGGGTACTACAAGTATTACCGGAAGTACTATTCCGGCTATTAAGGAGAAGCGGCCAAGTGAAACTCGCGGGCGCCGTGTCGGCGAAAGTGCCCCGCTATTTCCTTTGCGCTATCGCGGTTGCTTCGGCCATGGCGGCGTTCTATTCGCTCTCGATTCGCCTGGTCGGCCAGTTGGAAGTCCTGTCGGCCAATAACCGTATGCTTGAAGGCAAATACGACGAGGCTGCCGCGTTGCTGGAAGGGGCCGTGCCGCGCCTGCCTTCGGATCCGGCGGCGTGGAAAAGCCTGGGTAGGGCCTACCAGGGGATGGCGAAAGGCAAATCTGCGGAAGAGGCGTTTCAGTTTGCTCTGAAGGCCAGAAACGCCTACGCCTCGGCCGCCCGGTGGAACCCTCTGGACGCCGAAATCCGTTTCGGAGAGGCAGTGCAAGCCTCGGCAATGGAACGTATGTCGGGCCTTCCTGCGGCGTACGGAGAAAACGGACCGTACGGAGCCCGTGCCTGCTACGAGGAGGCTCTCAAGCTCAGGCCCAACGGCATCCAGTACCATTATGGCTATGCAAGATATCTGCACTGGCGCAAGGACAAGAAAAGATTGCTTGAAGTAGTGGAAGACCTGGCTCGGATTTATCCGCCGGCGTATGACAATTTAAAGCGCGAGGCCTTCTGGTCCGACGACGTTCGCGACGCAGCCGAGATGGGCCTCGAAAAGGCGGCGCGGGACGGCATCCACCCCGCTATCGCGCATGCCGCCCTGGCCGATCTTTCGAGGGAAAAAGGCAATCCGGCGGCGGCAGTGGAGCATTATCGGCTGTCTTGGGGGGGCGGAGAGACCTCCGGGGGGCTTGTAAACGACCGTCGGCTCGCGGAGCTGTACCTGCAAAACGGACAAAAGGACGAGGCGGTAGCGTTATTCTTGAATATGCTTGCGAAAGGCGAACCGTCCGAAACCGCGCTTGAGAGAATATACAGTATTTGTATCGACCAAAACGCTCCCGAAGCGTTCCTGTCGCTTCTGGAAGCCGCTGGCACCCGGATTCGGCTCGCGGGCAAAAGCGAGGTTCTGCGTGCGAAGGCCCTGGTCGCCGCAGGGAGGGACGACGAAGCCGTCGAGGTTCTGGACGGTCTGAATCGAAGCCGGCCGGCGGCGGAGGCGCACTACTTGCTTTATCAAATCGCCGAAAGGAAGAAGGACTCGGCCGCGATGGAAACCGCCATATCGGGCGCCACGCGTTTGGATCCGGGCAACAGCCTTTACCGTCGGCTTTTTGCAAGTCTGTTGGCGAAACGGGACGACCTGCGCAAGGCCGAAAGAGAGGCGGGCAAGGCCATCGCCTATGCGGCCAAGGCGGATGCCAATCTCTACGCGCTTCGCGCCGATATCCGGAGTCGCCAGGGCAATCACAAAGGCGCGGCCGAAGACTGGGAAAGAGCCTCTTCCCTTCAGCCGAACAACGTCGGCTTTCACGCCAACGCGGCAAGTTCCTACGAAAGCGTCGGGGATCTGATCAAAGCCAGGGACAAGTACGAAAAAACCGTTGAACTGGCGCCGGACAATCCCGACTATCGGAAAAAATTCCATGTTCTCCAAGGAGTTTTGGAATTGCGCGGGAAGAAGTAGCGGAGCGTTATGGTCCGACAGACCGCCCGATGGCGGATGGAAAATTCGTAGTCGATTATCGATTCTCGGTCGTCAATTTCCGTTTACTGCCTCTACGCCCTTCTCGTCTTCGCGCCACTGGCCAGGGGAAGCGTTCAGGATTGGGCGATCACGGCGATCCATATTGGAACCTCGGCCGCCATGGCAATATACCTTGCCGAGTGCAGCCTGCGGGAATCCTGGGAGTGGGTGGGGACGTCTCTCGACGTTCCTGTCGCGGCGCTTCTGGCCGTCGCCGCGCTGGCCGCGGTTTTTTCCGTCGAACGACGGACAAGCGCATGGGCGATGTTGCTGCTGGCAAACTACGCGGTGGTGTTTCGGCTGGTCGTCCAAACGGTCCGCACCCGCTCAGGACTTCGGAACCTGACGGGGGCGATCTCGGGGGTGGCTGTTTTTCTGGCCGTGTTCGGCCTGTTCAAGAAAATGGGGGCGAACCCTTTCCCCTGGTGGACCTATACCGACAGCACCCTTTACTACGAGTACCTGGAATCCGCCTCGACCTATGGCAACCCGAACCACTTTTCGGGATACCTGGCGATGGCCATTCCCCTCATGGCGGGTTTGTTGCTTGCGGGCGCGAAGGGAATCAAGCGTCTCTTCCTGGTCTATTTCCTTCTCGTTATGGTGCTCGCCCTGGTGCTGTCGCTTTCCAGGGGCGGATGGCTGGCCGCGGCCTTCGGGTTGGCCTTCATGGCTTCGAACCTGCTGTTCGATCCTTGTTTCGAGCGCAGGAAACTGCTCATAGCCGGCATCGGGGGCGCGGTCTTCGTTTCGCTGGCGGTCCTCGGAAGCACTCCGGTGGTCGTCGATCTGACCTCCATGGCCGCCGGCATGGCGGATGACAGCCTGGTTTCCCGACTGATCACATGGAAGCACGTCCTTCAAATCATCCGGGACTACCCCTTGCTGGGGACGGGACCGGGGACCTTCGGCGACGTGTTTACCCAATATCAGCCACCGGGAATCGCCGTTCGAATCGGGTATGCGCACAACGACTACCTGCAGTTCGTATCCGAAACCGGACTTGCCATGGTCCCGGTGATGGCGTGGATGCTCTTCGCCCTTTGCAAAACAGGGTTCGAAAAGCTGAAAAACCCCAGCAGACTGGTAAGAGGAACCACATTGGGTGCATTGTCGGGGATTGCCGCCGTTTTGTTCCACGGGCTGTTCGATTTCAACCTGCACATACCGGCAAACGCGCTGCTCTTCACGGTTCTCGGAGCCATCGTCGCCGCCCCCGTTCCTTGGGACACCTCTCGCCCAAACAAGCCCGGACGACAGTGACCCCCTCGAACGACCCAGCTTCGACCTTTCACCATCGAGCTTTCACCTTTCACCTTTCACCATCGAGCTTTCACCTTCTCCACCATGTGCGGAATCGTCGCAATCCACTCGTATCATCCCGAAGGCCCTCCCGTGGACAGGGAGGAACTGGTCCGCATCCGGGACCGAATGGCCTCTCGCGGGCCTGACGGGGAGGGGGCGTGGTATTCTTCCGACGGGCGGGTCGGCTTGGGGCACCGGCGTCTGTCCATCATCGACTTGAGCCGGCGCGCCGCGCAGCCCTTGATTTTGTACGACGATCGATCGACTTGTTCGGCGGAATGCCGGAACGTCCCGAAATATGTAGTCTCCTACAACGGGGAAATCTACAATTACAAAGCCATTCGTCGCGAGTTGGAAGAGGACGGCGAGACGTTCCGTTCCGACTCCGATACAGAGGTCCTGCTTCGCCTTTACGCGAAAAAGGGGGAACGCATGGTTCGCGACCTGCGCGGGATGTTCGCCTTCGCCTTGTGGGACGAATCGCGCCATGGCATGTTTCTGGCGCGGGATCCTTACGGAATCAAGCCTCTGTATTACGCCGACGACGGGCGGACCTTGCGCGCGGCTTCCCAGGCGAAAGCCCTCCTGGCCGGAGGCAGGATCTCACAGGTCCGGGACCCGGCGGGAGTTGCGGGGTTTTTTCTCTTCGGAAGCGTGCCTGAACCCTGGACCCTCTTCGAGGAAATCCATGCCCTTCCTGCCGGGGCGACCATGTGGATCGACGAAAGGGGTATTCGTTCGCCGCGAACGTATTTTTCGATCCCGGCGACTTTCAGGGAGGCTGCGGAACGGGGCGGCGGCGCTGGCGAAAGCGACGTGCAGGAACTGATTCGGTCGGCCCTGCGGGACTCGGTTAAGGAACACTTGGTGGCCGACGTGCCCGTGGGGGCATTTCTCTCTTCGGGGATAGATTCGGGAGCCATTGTGGGCATTATGACGGACCTGGCCCGGGAAGACATCCGGACCGTGACCCTAGGCTTCGGAGAATTTCGCGGAACGTCGGAGGACGAAACCCCGCTGGCCCGAAAGACGGCGGAACTGTACGGCACGAAGCACGCAACGCGGACAGTGACCGCGCAAAATTTCAGGGATTCGCTTCCCCGGCTTCTTGCGGACATGGACCAGCCCAGCATCGACGGGATCAACACATGGTTCGTGAGCAGGGCCGCGGCGGAGACCGGTCTCAAGGTGGCCGTTTCGGGGCTGGGCGGGGACGAACTGTTCGGCGGATATCCTTCGTTCGCCGATATTCCGACTTGGGTCCGGTATTTCAATCTTCCTTCGCGCATTCCCGGCTTGGGGGAAGGTTTCCGACTCCTCCACCAGTCATTTTTCTCCCGGACCGGACAGGGAGGGGGAAACGGAAAACGGTTTTCAAAAAACGAAATCCCGAAAACGAACTCCGAGACCGATAGCGGCAAACACGAAAGCGGAAATCGGAGTTTCCAATTTTACTTTTCGCCCAAGGCCGCCGGGTTTCTCAAATTCGCCGGCGACTACGCGGGGGGCTACCTGCTAAGACGAGGCGTATTCATGCCGTGGGAACTCCCGTCACTGATGGGTCCCGACGCGGCAGCCGAGGGACTTTCGCGTCTCGACCCGTTGGGCCATGTTCGAAACTGCATCGCGCCGGACCCTGGAACTCCGTTCGGAAGGGTTTCGTCCTTGGAATCGTCCCTGTACATGCGCAATCAACTTCTCAGGGACGCGGACTGGGCCGGCATGGCCCATGGACTGGAAATCCGGCTGCCCATGGTCGATTCGTTCCTTTTGAAGAAAATGGCTTTGATCTTGGTTGCAGGGCTTGGAGAGACGAACAAAAAGCGTTTTCTTTCAAGCGCGCCGGCAAGGCCTTTGCCCCGTGAGGTGGCAAACCGGTCCAAAACGGGATTCGTCGTGCCCGTCGGACAGTGGATAATGCGAAACCCCGAGTTGGATTCATGGCGCGAAATGCCGATTCTGAAACAAAACGGTTGCCACTGGTCCCGCCGTTGGGCCTATACCGTCGCGAAGCTTGGCGGCAACTGAAATGAAACGGGCGATCGCAGGCGGCGCCCCGCGGCATGCCGTGCAACCACTGACGGGTCGGAAACGGGTTCTCGTTTCCACCATACAACCCCGAAGCGGCGGGGTTCCCAGAATGGCGAGTTTTGCGGCCGACTGCCTTGCGGAAGCCGGCTACCAGCCGGTCATCGCCTATTACGAGCCCTACAGCGTTTCGCCCGG
This sequence comes from uncultured Desulfobacteraceae bacterium, assembly GCA_964575975.1. GTDB lineage: Bacteria > Desulfobacterota > Desulfobacteria > Desulfobacterales > SKZT01. Next base: position 1,197 of record CAZNTU010000104.1, on the reverse strand, counting down.
ATTGTCCGTTCCTTTTTTCAAGCTCTTCCAAGACAACATCGGCGCGAACCGCGGACGAGCGATAAACGGTTACGAAGCGCACGGCATAGGAGCTTGGCTTCCGGAACTCGAGTTCACCCATTATTTGCCCACAAGGCGTTGGAAAGACCTGATCCGGTCCTGCCAATATCACCTCGCGGTCTCCGGCAACGGCCTTGCGGCGACCCCGTTCGCCCTGCTCAAGCGCTCCTATTTGGCATGGATAGCCTCGGGCTGGGAAGAGGACCGCAAGGACAGGGCCGCGAACTTCCACTGGTCGCGCAAAGTCCTGGAGCGCCTGGTCAACCGCCATATTATTCTCAAGCTTGAAAGAACCATTCTGAATGGCGGCAACGTCCTTGCACTGAGCCGCTATACCCGAAAATGCTTCGAAACGCTTGGAGTCGAGAAACCCGTTGCGGGCGTGATGCCCATGCCGATAGACATAGAGTTGTTCAGACCCGCGCCGGAAAAAGTGGTCGCCGGACGCATCGGCTTCGCCGGCCGTCTGGACGATCCTAGAAAGAACATCGGGCTGTTGATCGATGCCGCCGGGTTGTGCAACCGGATGGAATGCCGCGCGACTCTGGAGCTTGTCGGCGGCAGCCTGCCGCCGGCTTTGCACGGGAGAGCGGTTTCGTCCGGGCTGGACGGCGCGCTCTCCGTCGTTGAATATCAACCTTCCGAAAGGCTGGCCTGGCGTTTTCAGACCATGGACGTGTTTGTAGTACCTTCCCGCCAGGAAGGGCTCTGCATCGCCGCTCTGGAGGCCATGGCTTGCGGTTGCCCGGCGGTGTCCACCCGGTGCGGCGGCACTGAAGAATTCGTTATAAACGGCGAAACGGGATTTTTAGTCGAGGATAACCCCGAAGCCATGGCCGACGCCATCCGAAGAATCGTCCAGGACAGAAAACTCCGAGCGTTTCTATCGGAAAACGCCCGAAAAACGGTTGTTGAACGTTACAATACCGCGACCGCCAAAAGCACCTTCTGGGACGCCTTCTACGCGACATTTCCGAAAAAAGCCCATGGATCGCCCCGGCCATCTCCGTAATATTGCATGGACTCGGCAACCTTCATCCCTCATAAATCCGAATCCTGACGAAAACCAGTAACGAATAACCAATAACGAATAATTTGACATTGTAAACTTAACGGGTAACATGCCGAATTTATCGA
>CAZNTU010000103.1:0-18349 GCA_964575975.1 uncultured Desulfobacteraceae bacterium | reverse complement strand
GCCGATGGGCACGCAAGCTGCGCATCATGGCTGGCGCGAGGCCGGGCCGGATGAAAATGGAGCTGAAAATCGAAATAGAACGTCCAAGGCCCGCCGACCACCTGTTCATCGTCTCCCGAAAACGGAGCCTGTTGGAAATCCTTGACGAGGAAATCTCGAAATCGGCAAACGCGGACATGAAACGCGAAACGCGAAATATGGAATACGAACGATGAAATACAAGGTCTCGAACATCATTCTACCCATTGCGTTTCTTCTAGCCGTCGGCGCTCTCTGGGAATTTTCGGTTCGGTATTGGAAAATCCCCCCTTACCTGCTTCCCGGCCCCGTTCGAGTCTTGAAAGCTCTGGAAGACAAATGGGACCTGCTGTCCGGACATTGTCTGGTCACGACCCTCGAAATCGTCCTGGGCTTCGTCCTGGCGATGATCGGGGGCTTGCTATTGGCGGTTCTGATCCACGTTTCGAAAATCGCGGAAAGAACCCTGCTCCCCATCGTCATAGCGTCCCAGACCGTCCCCGTTTTCGCCGTGGCTCCCCTTCTGATTCTCTGGTTCGGCTACGGGATAGGCTCGAAAGTGGTCATGTCCGCCATCATCGTGTTCTTCCCCATCGTGGTGAGCACGATCAAAGGATTGAACAGCGCGGATCCGGACGTATTGTCCCTGTTCCAAATCCTGGAGGCGTCAAAGGTGCAGATTTTCATGAAAGTCCGGGTTCCGGCGGCCGCCCCGCACGTCTTTTCCGGATTGAAAATCGGCGCCGCCGTGAGCGTGATCGGAGCGGTGATCGGCGAATGGGTCGGTGCCAAGGAGGGGCTTGGATACCTGATGGTGCTTTCCAACGCCCAGTTGAAAGTCGATTTGGTGTTCGCGTCCATTTTCATGCTCTCCGTAGTCGGGGTGTTGTTCTACGCGTTGGTCGCTTTGATAGAAAGGCTTGTGGTGCGATGGTGAGATGTCTTCAAGCCATCTCCGCTCCGTTTGAAAAGCACGGCATTCCGGATTTCTACGAACTGGTACTGATCGCCGGCGAAGATTTTCTGAAGAGCCGTCCGCAACTCGCCAAAGGTTTCGTTAACGCTTTGCAGAAAGGCATCGAAAAGACCCTGGAACAACCGGAGCAAGCCATGGAAATCTTTTTCAAAATCCATCCGGACCTTCGAGACGAACTCCACCGAAAATCCTTTACAACCACGCTCCCGTATTTTAAAGGAAGTCCCGGACAAACGACGGAACGCTGGAAAAATCTTCACGATTTCATGCTGGAGCGCAAACTGATCGAAAAACCAGTGCCGGTCGGGGAGATGTTCGAAAATCTGGCCGAGAATCGATGAGCCACCCCCTGGAGACCCGAAACCCGACCTCCGCGCTGAACGGGGATCATGGGACATATGCGACGGATAGGATGGATAGGGCGGAAAAGGGGCCTCGACAACCGAATTAATGGCGTCCATGAACGAAAGATCAATTTTCAAAGGAGAGCCAATAATGAGCAAACCAGACCCAACCGCAAAAAATTACGTCAAAATCCCCAAAGGCAACGACCACAAGTGCTTCGGATGCAGTCCCGCCAACGAATTCGGCTTGAAAATGGATTTCTACCACGCCGACGAAACCGTCTATTCGTGGCTCACGGTCCCCCCGCACCTTTGCGGATGGAACGACCTGGTCCACGGCGGAGTCATATCGACGATCCTGGACGAAATCATGAGCTGGACCGCGATCTACATCCTGCAACGGTTCATTCTCACGAAAAAAATGACGGTCGAATTTCTCAAACCTCTCCGCATGGGAACCAAACTGACCGTCAAGGGATCGATAGTGGAAGTTTTAAACGAAAGGGAGGCCATCGTGGAGGGTTTTATTTTCGACGGCCAGGAAAAGTTGTACGCCCGCTCCAAAGGCAACTACGCGCTGCTCCGCATGGACGTCGCCCGCAAAATGGGCGTCGTGGACGAGGAGAGCGCAAAACGGTTCGAACCGGTTTTCAAGCGCTGAAAAATCCATCTCTGCCGTACGTTGAATTTATCGATCTCTGCGGCAGAGGTTGGGAAGGGGCAGGTTGGAGCGGACCGTTATCGAGTGTCGATTGCAAATTCTACCTCTGTATATTATATTGCCTGCTATCGATACGAATTGTTCTTGGAACGTAAATAGATGCCGAAAAGCTGAAGGCGAAGGCGGAAAAGGAATGGCGATGGCTGAAAATGACGGACTCGGATATGCCCACAACTACGATTTGGTGGTGAAATGGCTGGCCGAGGCTTTTCAAGGACGGACTTTGGAGGCCGTCGGCGTCGATACCGGACGAATTGTAGACGTATTCGGCTTCGAGCCGGTGGATATTTCGGTCAAAACCGGGCGGGTGGACGTCATGTTTCGAGACGACCGGCAGAAGCTGTACCATTTGGAGGAACAACGGGACCTGCGAAGGAAGGACATGTACCGGTTCGCCGCACACCATTTCATGGGTGCCGGAAAGTAGGGCGACCGCGTGACGAATATCGTCATAGCTTCGGGGGAACGTTTTTCCGGACGAAAAGGTCGTTGCCACTGACAGCGGGACATATACGCCGGTCGTAGTCGATCTATCCGAACGCGACGGATTCAAAAGACTCCCGGAAATCCAAGCGGCCATAGAGGAAGGGGCGTTCGAGGACTGGCTCGAACTGGTCTTCCTGCCCCTGTACGGCAAGGAAACGGGGCGGGCGCGAACGGAACTGGCGGAAAGAGTGATTCTGTTCCAAACCGAACTCTGCCGTGCCGAAAAAATATCGTCGAGACTTCTCGCCGCCAGTCCGATCATGGTGAACAAAATGATCGACAAGGACAGGCTTAGAGAAATATGGAAGGAGATAAAGATGCTGGATATTTGGGAGATCGCCCGCGAGGAGGGTATCGAGGAGGGGAAGTCCCTTGGCATTGAAGAGGGGGAGGCGTTGGGCATGACGAAAGCGACTCGGGAAATGCTCAAGGGCCTTCCTATCGAAAAATACGACGTCGTTCAGAAACGCGTTTTCGAAAAAATCGAGAAAATCGACGATGTCGTGATTTTGAAAGCGCTTTTCAGAAAAGCGCTCAGGTGCGACACTGTCGAAAAGTTCGAAATCATCCTCGACAGCTATTGATAAAAATGCGGAGCCGTTCGGTTGGATTCCGAAAATCCCTTCCATTTGGAAATGACGGAACACGACCGGCTTGAGTGCGCAAAAGCACCGAGTATTTTCGGATGATTTTGCTCCTGCAAACCCTGCGCGACGCAGAAAGCGCCGGTCCAACCCACTGATCGACCGGTAAGCCACATCCTTGCAGGTCCGAGTTTTTTTCGGAATTTCCAGCTTGCCGTCATTCCAATCGAAGCGCGGGACCGACGAAACGCCTCGGTCCCGACAACGGATTTCCTCTCCCCGCAAAAACTCTAAAACGCATTCCAATAACTACTACGCAACCGACTTCAATGGTCAACGAATTTGCGCTCGAAGTCCCCGTTTGAGATTCGTACGACTCGTCGCAAACCGCCCCCAAGGGTAACGCGTTTGTTTTCGTCCAGGATGACGAATCCGTTGTCGAGAAAGTCGGTTCGGACAATCTCGTTTATTTTCTAACTCATTTGGCGCTTGACGCCACGACGTCATAGCGTTACGATGTCACGAAACACATGAAATATTAGGAGGTAACATTATGGCAACATCTGCAAAGCGTGCCACTATTTATTTCGACCCGGATATACATAAGGCACTGAAACTAAAGTCCATAGAAACATCCAAATCGATATCCGACCTTGTCAATACGGCCGTCAAAGAATCTCTTGCAGAGGACGCCGAGGACATAGGCGCATATGAAGAAAAAGCCAACGAACCACTGATCAGCTTCTCGGAAATGGTCAAAAGGTTAAAAGAAGTTACCGTATCGTATATTCCAGACACAATCCGTTATCCCCCCATCTTGCATCCCGCGCGCATTTTAGCCATGCATTGCCAGCATCCCCATCGCGATCAGTACGATGCTCCACGACATGATCGCGAGGGGTTTTTCCCAAGTGCCGAGCAGGCGGGCGATGTCCCATTGCTTCGGACCTTCGGGTGTGTCGAAAAGAACCTGGGCGTCTTGGGTGGATCTTCGCACGTACCTCGCCGGCGTGCTTAAGCTTCGCTGGGCCAGGCTGTACAGCACCGCGCCAGCGGCGGCGAGAACCGCCGCAGTCGATATGGTTCCCGTCTGGGCGAAATATCCCACGAGAACCGGAAATCCACCCCAGGAAAGAGCGAAGCCGAGTTCCGTATGGACAAGACCGCCGCCCCACTCCATAGCGTAGGAAGCCACGAGCAGGGACCCCAAAACGGCCAGCGCCATGATCCAAGGGGACACAATATACGAGCCGACCGCGCCCAGCAATAAACAGCATGCGAGAGCCCCGATTCCCAAGGATAGAAGTTCCCGGTCGGAAATCCGGGTCTTCAGAGGCCTCCCGTTGAGTTCGTCCAATGCGTGCGAAGCTATTCCGGTCCCCAGGAAAAAGGCCAGGAGGGTACAAGAGAGTATCGTCCAGTCTACCGCCGGGGCCAGCGCGGCTCCGATGGCAGCGTAGGACATGTTCCATGCCGTGTAGGGGGGATGAAGAAGGGTCCAGTAGTCCGCCAGCCTTCCTCCGGTTCGCGCGTAAAAAGCGCTCTCTATTCGACTCATGCCTTTACCCCCCACATAAGAAGCCCCCCGCCCAAAGACGGCCGCGATGATCGCAGCTTGGTCAAACCGGCGCGCTCCCATATTGAAGTCAACGATTTTCCCGGAAACCGGTCGTGAAATTCGTCTATGCTCTTTCCGAGGAACAGACCCACTTCGCGCCAGCCCGGAGCGATAAGCGCGCCTGCGGCGGGAAGGCCGATACGGGTGTAGAGCCGCCAAGGCCACTTCCAAACACCGAAGGGCCTTCCGAACTCCACCATGCCGATTTTTCCGCCGGGACGAACCACGCGAACCAGTTCCCTCATGCAGTCCAACGGATTTTCCACGTACCGGAGAAGATACGTGAAAGTAAGCCCGTCGAATGAATTGTCGCGAAAAGGCAACGACTCGGCCCTTGCGTTTACCGCAGTCGCGTTTCTTCGCGCGGCCTGCCTGAGCATATCGGGACTTTGATCCACGGCGACCGCGCGGAATCCCGATCTCTCGAGAAGCCTTGCGACCAATCCGGTTCCCGCAGCCACGTCCAGCACCATGGATCCTGTTTCAAGCCCCAATCCCCGGACCATGGCTTTCCTCCATGCGGGATCGCGCCCAAAACTCAATATTTTGGACCAGACTTCGTAGTTTTTCGCTATGGGAGAGAACAACTCCCTGGCGAACCTGTTTCGCGCTGAAACCCCCTGCGGATTTTCCTTTGTAATGCTTCCCATTTTTCCCCGACTATTCTCTGTTGGCGCCTATCCAATAAACTGGTCTCGGGGGGTCGAAAAAATTCCGTATAGAGGTTGACGTTCATAAAATTTTTCGTATTTTCATTGTTCGGGTTTTCGGATTGCAATACGCAGGCAGGTATCGCATCGGGAGGTGGATCTTCGGAACAGTTCGTTCGACCACACGAAACGCGGAAAAAAAGCTTGGTTTAAGATAAACAAAATCCTTTTATTGGCAAGCAGTTTTTTTTCCGGTTCGACGTTGTTGTCGCAAAAACGCCCCGAAATCCCGCATGTCCCCGCAAGACCGAATCGGTTGCAAACGATGGAATGGAAGGCTTTTCGTCTTTTCCGAAGGTCTCTGTTTTTCCGTCGGAGGGGTGTTAAAAACAAGCGGAATACATGGAAATCGAAGAAAAGATTTCTTCATTCTTTCCTTTCAACTACGCAATCCACTCCATTGAATTTCAAGGTCGTCGTATCAAGATTGAAAGACGAATCGAAGCGATGAAAAAATCGAAGATCAATCGCCGACTCTTTTTTCCGAAAGATTTCAACGGGCGATTATCATAAATATTACAGGAGGTTACCGATGTTTTTTTTTGCCAATATAAGCAGTATCGTAAATCGGATGTGGGAAAAGATATTTCCGTTCGAGGCGATCGCCGAGCATGTCCAGGCTATTCCGAACTACTATACCGGCTTTTCCAAATATAGCAACGAGTTTATGACTCCGTACCTGACGGCGCTAAGCTATTTCGTGCAGATCGAAAAAGCGAGGGTGCTCGGCGCTCCGCCGATAGAAATTTACAAATCCTACGCCGACCTGATGAAGTTCAACTTCGATATCGGCGCAAAGTTCCTGTCGGGAAGCATGAAAGCGGTTCAGGAGTACGCTCGAAAGGAGACGACGGATGCTGTTTCCGCCTTTCTCAAAACGGCCATGGATCCGAAGAGCGAGGAGATGGAGGCATTTTTGAGACAACGGTCGCGGAACATATCGGCGGTAGCGAATGACTATCCCAAGGCGATCGACGATATCGAACCCGAATTCGGTTTCCATTTCGAAAGAGGCGACAACGAAAAAGTGGCCGAAACGGAGCGGTTTGTCGTTTACCGAATAAATCCCACGGATGAAGGCGTGGAAATCCGCGAGGACGGCAAACCGATCCTCATCGTTCCCCCGTACGTGCTTGGCGCGAACATATTGGCTTTTTTGCCCGGCGAAGGGAAAAGCTACGCGCACAGCTTCGCCAACCAAGGCATCCCCACCTACATACGGATCATGAAGGACATCGCGAAAACCCCGGCGGTTCAGCTCATGACGCCGGAAGACGACGCTTTGGACACCGCCCATTTCTGCGAGAGAATCAAAGACAGGCACGGAAAGCCGGTTACATTGAACGGCTACTGCCAAGGCGGGTATACCAGCGTAATGAACATTTTGTCCGGGCAACTGGACGGCTTGGTGGACGCGCTTATCACTTGCGTGGCGCCCATGGACGGTTCCCGGAGCGAAAGCCTGGGCGCTTTTCTGCGGGCCCTGCCCAAGGATTTCAACGACTTGATATACGGGACCAAAACCTTGCCCAATGGAAACCAGGTTGCCGACGGAAGTCTGATGAGCTGGATATACAAGCTCAGAAGTGTAGAAACCGAGACCCCGGTGGTCGCCTTTTTAAGGGACATGGCGATGCTCGCGCCCAGGAACGGCAGGAAGATCAATATCGCGAAGACTGCCGCCGCGATAAACTACTGGCTCGAAAACGAACGCACGGACATACCGCTGGCGATAGTTAAAGCCAGCTTCGAGTCGTACAACGAACCGGTCGCCGAAGACGGAACGTTGCCGGTAACGTTGTTCGGCCGAAAACTCAATTTCAAAGGTATCCGGGAAAAGGGAATCAAATGGCTGCTGTGCTACGGCGAAAAGGACGATCTGGTCGAACCGGAAGTCGCCCTTGCCCCCTTGGATTACATCGACGTGGAAGTATCCCCGTTTCCCAAGGGACACGTGGCCATCGCGACGTCCTGGTCGAAGCCCGATTCCAAGTTCCAGCTTCACGGCCGTTTCGGGAAAAACAACGAATACCGGGGACCCGTGCGTTTCCAGCTGGACCTGGAGGAACAACTGGAAGAGGAGGAACCGGACGAATCGTCGTCGTCATCGGACGAATCGGACGACAATTTGCCTACGGCAAGCCCGGCCATGTCTTTGCTGGCAAGTTAAAGGGCTCCGGGACGGAAACGGAGTCGAGGGATACCCGCTGACAACGGATTCGGTCACATCTCCTTCAACGCCGCGTTCACCGCCATGACGGCGGCCTTGCCGTCGTCGAAGAGCATGAGCGTGTTTTCGGCGGCGAATAGCGGGTTGGGGATTCCCGAGAAGCCCGGGCTCAAGGATCGCTTTACCACGATCACCGTTTTTGCGCGATCCGCGTTCAAAACGGGCATTCCGGCGATGGGACTTTGGGTATTCGTGCGGGCGTCCGGATTGACCACGTCGTTCGCGCCGATGATCATGCAGACGTCGACCTGGTCGAAAGTCGGGTTGATCGCCTCCATTTCCTTCATTTGGTCGTAGGGAATATCGGCCTCGGCCAAGAGGACGTTCATGTGGCCCGGCATGCGTCCGGCGACAGGGTGAATGGCGAATTCCACTTCGATGTCGCGGCTTTCCAGCAGCTGGGTCAAATCTCTCACGGCGTACTGGGCCTGGGACACGGCCATGCCGTACCCAGGCACGATCACCACGCGCCGGGCCGCTTCCAGGACCATGGCGGCCTCCTCGGCCGACGTGCTTTTTATCTTTCCCGCGTAAATTTCCTCCTGGTCGCGGCGGTCCGTCGCGGCCAAGGGTGCCCCCAGAATGACGTTTCGAAAGGAACGGTTCATGGCCCGGCACATGATTCGGGTCAGGATCATGCCCGACGCTCCCACAAGAGACCCGGAGACGATCAGCACGTTGTTGCTCAAAACGAAACCCGTCGCGCACGCGGCCAGTCCGGAATAGGCATTGAGGGCGGCGATCACCACGGGCATGTCGGCTCCGCCGATGGGGGCTACCAGCAGAAAGCCGAATACGGCCGCCAACGCGGCCAGCAACCAGAGCCAAGACAGCTCTCCGGGAAATTTGATCAGTTGAATCGCCAGCATCGCCAATATTATCAGCAAAACGCCGTTCAAGACTCTCTGGCCCGGAAACCGCAGCGCTTTTCTCATGATTCCCTGAAGCTTGGCAAAAGCCGCGAGGCTTCCCGTCAACGTTACCATCCCGATTAAGGCCGAAAGCGCGGCGGCGACCGTCTGCTGAAGTTCCGGCGGCCGAACGTGCCCTGCGGAAGCGCTTGTCGTCAGAGCCACTGCGGCCACCAGAAAAGAGGCGCCCCCGCCGAACCCGTTGAAAAGGCCCACAAGCTGCGGCATGGCGGTCATTTGAATCCTTTGGGCCAGGATCGCCCCGACCGCCGAACCGATCAGAAGGCCTGCCAGGATAAGTATCCAGTTCAAATGCACGGCGAAAACCAGGGCCGTCAATACGGCCACCAGCATTCCCAGAGATCCCAGCATATTTCCCCGGGTCGCCGTTCGCGGATGGGTCAACCCTTTTAGACCGGCAATGAACAGAACCGCGGCCAGCAAATACCCCCAATTGGCGTAGGCCGATTGCATGCCTATTCCTTTCGTCTAAACATTTTCAAAATGCGCCGGGTGACCAAAAACCCGCCCACCACGTTGATCGTGGCCAAGATCACGGCCACGAAGCCCAGAAACGCAGCCAAAAAGGAATCCCCCGCCCTCGCGGACACGAGCGCACCCACCAAGGTGATGCCGCTAATGGCGTTGGCCCCGCTCATCAGTGGCGTATGAAGATTGGGCGGCACCTTCGTGATAATTTCCGCCCCCGCGAACAAGGCCAGCACGAATATGGTCAACAAATTGACGAATTCCATACTTTCCTCCCCCCCCTCTCTCCGTTCTCTTTACTCCTCACTTTTCACTCCTCACTTTTCACTCCTCGCTTCCATCTCCTCAAGCACTCTCTCGTTCACAATCCGCCCGTCCCGGCACAACAGCGTGCTCACGGTGATTTCCTCTTTCATGTTCAGCGTCAACCGGCCGTCCATGTCGGTAATGTGGTCGAAAAGTGCGGTGATGTTGCCGGCGAGCATTTGGCTTGCGTGAAAGGCGACGTTAGAGGGAAGATTGGTCGGTCCGATGATGGTGACCCCGTATTTTTCGACCGTTTTTCCGGGTCGGGTGAGTGCGCAGTTGCCGCCCAAGTCCGCGACCACATCGACGATCACGGAGCGTGGACGCATGCCCTGGACCATTTTTTCCGTAATCAGCACCGGGGCCTTTTTGCCCGGAACGCCGGCCGTGGCGATCACTACGTCGCTTTCGGCCAACGCCTTTCCCATTTCCTCCCTCTGTTTGCGATAGAACTCTTCGCTTTGCGCCCTAGCGTAGCCGCGGCTGTCCTCAGCTTCGGAAGTCGGCAGATCGAATTCGACGAACTGGGCGCCCACGCTTTGCACCTGGTCCTTTACGGCCGGGCGGATATCGTAGGCCGAGACCAAGGCGCCCATGCGTTTTGCCGTGGCGCACGCCTGCAAACCGGTGACCCCGGCGCCGATCACGAAAACGTCGGCCGGCATGAGGGAACCGGCGGCGGTCATCATGAGGGGGAAAATCTTGGGCAAAGTGTTGGCGGCAAGCAGCACGCCCTTGTAGCCGGAGAGGCTGGCCATGGACGAAAGCGCGTCCATGCTCTGCGCTCGCGATATGCGCGGAATCAGTTCCAACGCGAACGCCGTTATTCCGGTGGCGGCCAAAGCGCGAGCCGCGTCGAGGGACATCAAGGGGTTCAAAAACGCAATCACCCACTGTTCCTTTCTCATTACGGGAAGGTCTTCCATTCCGCACCCCTGCGCGGCTCCCGGGCCGCGAACCATGAACAGGAAATCGGCCCGCTCGAACAAAGCATCGCGGCGCCTGGCGATTTTAGCCCCGGCGGCTTCGTATAGACGGTCGGGGTATCCGGCCGCAAGCCCGGCGCTCGTTTCTATTTCCACCTCGTGTCCGGCTTTGATCAGTCTTGTCGCGGCGGAAGGCGTCAACGCGACGCGATCTTCGTCCGGGCAGGATTCCTTCGGGACGGCAATTATCATGAGATCGTTTTCCTTTCTTCCGAACGGCCCGCGAGAATGTCGCCAACGCCATCGCAGGCCTTCTTTTGTTCGACAACCCCGCCGCGAATTCCGGTTCGCGCAAATCCGCGACGAAACTTTGCCGTTTCGCCTCGCACGCAGGAAAAGCGCTACAAGCTCGCTGAAGAAATGGAAAGATCGTTCGACGATTTGGAAAAGAAGATTTGGAAGATCGGACGAGTCGGAAAAAGGGGATTCCGCCATAATGGGATTTTCAAAATTTAAACATGCGGTCCGGAAAATCAACAATTTCCTTTTCTTCTGTAATTTGCCGGGACATTGATCGCGCCGATCCCGATGTCTATTGTTCTATTATGCATAATTCACTTATCTAAAAAAATTCTTAAACGGAGGAGGTTTTATGAATTCGTCTAAAACCGGAAAGTTTTTTTCGCTGCTCCTTTTTCTAATCCTTGGCCTGGGCTTGAAAGCCTTTGCGCAGGAAATTACGGTCGATCCGGAAAAAATGGCGGAGGCGCACAACAAATGGCGTTCGGAAGTGGGCGTTTCGCCGCTGGAATGGTCCCCGGAATTGGCCGGAATGGCTCGGGAATGGGCGAACGTCCTTGTGAAAGAGGGTTCTCGGTTGAGACACAGCAACAGGCAAAACGTCGGAGAGAACCTCTTTTATGCGAGCGCGAAGGTTTGGAGCGACGGGCGGCGCGAAGCGCAAAACGTTACGGAAAGCGAAGTCGTGGACAGCTGGGCCAGCGAGAAGAAGAACTACGACTATTCCAACGACAGCTGCTCCGGAATTTGCGGACATTATACCCAGATCGTCTGGGAGACCACGAAGGAAGTCGGGTGCGCAGCCGCTTTGTCGGAGGACAAATCCCAGGTGTGGGTGTGCAATTATCGCCCGCCCGGAAACATTTACGGAAGGAAGCCTTACTAATATTTTCCCCCGCCTGTGCGGTTAGGTTTTTGCGTTTAGCTTTTGAGAGGAGAAACTACGATATTTAGTGTTTATGCCCTGCCTCCCCTTCCTGCGCGGCGCCTACCTTCGGAATAGGGTTTTCGTCCCCTCCCAATGGGACCCGTTACCCATTGAATTCCAGGGATTAGGGAGCATATTAACGGGACGACGCGGCCGGAGTCGTCCGAAAGTCGAATTCGATTTTACGCATTTCTCGATCTGGGCGTCGCCGGCCGGAATCGCAACTTAAAAACAATGCAGGAGGATTTTTCATGCAATTGGACAATCTAAAGCAACTATATATCCATGAACTACACGATCTGTATTCCGCGGAGAGTCAAATCGTGGACGCCTTGCCCAAAATGGCGGACGCATGCAAGGACAGCAGGTTGAAAAACGCCTTCATGCAGCATTTGGAGGTCACCAAAAACCAGAAGCATCGACTGGAGAAAATCTTCGATCAACTGGGAGTAAAAACCGACGGCGAAAAATGCGAGGGCATCAAAGGCATCATCAATGAAGGGGAAAGCTTTATCAAGAAAGACAAGAGCTTTTTCAGGTCGGACATCGACGACGACGTCCTGGACGCCGCCCTGATCGCGGGCGCCCAGAGGGTCGAGCACTACGAAATATCGGGCTACGGCACGGCGCGTACATACGCCGAACACCTCGGATTTTCCGAACAGGCCGACTTGCTGCAACAGACGCTGGACGAAGAGGTCGAAACGGACCGGGAACTGACAGAGTTGGCCGCATCTTCGCTCAACATCAAAGCCAATAAGTAGCTCGAAACGACAACTGCAGGGCCGTGGCGCGCCGCGACGGCCCTTTTTTCATATGAAGGCAATAAAAACGACCGGCGAAAAGAAAACCGAATATTTTTCACTTCAAATTTATTAGTCCGCCGGCTGTTCGCCTTCCGGTTGGGCTACGCCGATCACTCCGCAAGCCAGTCGGTCGCCCGCCCCACCGGTCGGCTGCGTAGTGAAATCGTCTTCTTTCTCATGGACGATTACCGATAGCCCTACGATGCCGCCTTGGCCTCTTAACTTCAGATGGGAATCCACCCGCTCGTAGGACGCGTTTCCATCCTCCCCTGCCGTTATATTCCCCAAGTCGCCTACGTGGCGCAACTCCGCGTCGGGTCCGCCATGGGGCTTTCCGAAGGGATTGAAGTGCCCGCCTGCGGACGTCGCGTCGGGGGCGGTGCAATCGCCGTATTCATGTATGTGAAATCCGTGCTTGCCCGGCTCCAGCCCCTTCACGTCAGCCACGACTTTAACTCCGTTTTCCGTTTCGGCGAACCGAACTGTTCCTTCCACGGAATTGCCTTCCGTGGGACGAAGAACCGCCACCGCCTCTTTTTCAGCGTCGGCCGCGACGGTTTGCGGGGGGTTCGTCCAAGCGCAGAAAACCGCCAAGGACATGGCGAGAAAGGACAGCAGTCCTTTGTTAACTCGTGTCATAATGCCTCCTTTTCGTTTTTTTCTTGCGGAAGACGCGACCAGTCAAAGACCGATCGGAGCCGCGACTTCCCATCGATATGCCTGTAGCGTATCCTTAACATGGACGTCTCCACAGTCGATTCGCATGGTTTCTTATTTCAACCGAAAGTCTACGGTATATTCAGTCGAGACGGTCCCGGGCGCAGGCCAGAACTTCGAGGCGCTTCGTTATCAGAATACGGTCCCGACGCCGATGCCGAAATGCAGTCTTGGAGAAGCGCCCACTCGGGGTTCCCATGTCCAGACCCGGTCCGGAGTCACGACAGGGTATTTGTATGGATAGGCCCCGACCGGCCGAACGACGCTGCCCGTTATTTCCCCCGCAACAGTGATCAGCAGGTCCGTTCTGTAAAGCGCCGGATCAAGAAGGGTACCCGATTCGATCAGAAAGCGACCCTCGGATGCGCTTTCCGAATCGGGCCTGTAGTTGCCTTTAAAAGGCAGTTGAAGAACCAGGATTTCGGAACGGTCCTCCCGGTTTTCCGTGCCGATGATTTTCCCCCCCAAAATGACGAACCTGCCGGTGAAATTTTCGGGATTCGCCAGCAAATTCGAAAAATCGCCGTCGTAGGTCACTCGTCCTACGATTTCGGGCGGGACTTTGTTGGCGGCGCAGCCCAAGCACAGCAACCACGCCATGGATATCATGAAAAACTTGCATTTTGAAACCATCTTCGCAGCCCTCTCCAAGTTTTGGCCCTACAACCAGTCCCCGCAAACCGGTTTTTCGGCATTGTTTCGATCACCACCAGTAAGGATAAGGTCCGAAGCGGTGTCTCCGAAAGCCCCATGGATAGAACGGATCGTAATAATAGGGGTAGAACGGATCGTAGTAAAACGGATCGTAGTAGTATGGCCTCTGATATTCCCGCTTCTCCCACAGATATATCTCCTCCGCCTCGACCTTCACGATCGGATAAGGATACTCGTCTATTTTTATCGTTTCTTTGCCTCTAACCTTTCCGGCTACAGTGATCGGCTTGTCTTCCTCGTAGATTTCCGGATCGAGAAATCCCTGACGCACCGCCATGAAGCGGCCCTGCGACTTCTCTCTGGATTCGGGGCGATCCCGGTGTCCCAACGGCGTCTGCAGGACTACGATTTGCGACATTTCGGGCAAATTACGCGTTTCAAGGACATATCCCCCTAGAACGACCGTCTCTCCGACGAATTGTTCCGTGTCTTGCCTCAATTCGTCGAAGGACAAACCGGGAACGGCCTCGTCTCGAAGGTTTTTCGAGACCGCCGAACAGGAAAGCAGCAAAGAAGCGGCCACGGTCGTTAAAAAGCGCATTGCGATTTTCGTTTTCATTCGAACACCTCGTTCCCGGTTTTTACTTAATGGATTTTTCCAACAACCTAACGATGGTCATGGCGATTGTCGAGCCCCTTCGGGAAAAAGAGCGCGCACGGCTGACGGAAGAACCGCATCGCCCGTGCTCTTTTACAACCTATCGACCGCCTTGTTGACGGCGAAGACCAGACAAACCTCCATGGGCAGTTCAGGGTCGTTGTGCTTTTGCTGGATCATCAGCCTGCAACCGCCGGAGGGCCAGACTGCGGCCCAGTCCGCCCATTGGTCGGAGGGAAACCCCTCTTCTCCCGATCCGCCGCAAAACGCCGGCTTTCCCAGCAACGCGGCGGCGTAGCGCACGGCATTGCGAAACAGCAGCTCGCATTCGCTCTGCTTGGCGGAGAACCGAACCTCATCCAACAGGTGCGGATCGGGAAAGGCGCACAATACGAACTCGATCCAGCCGACCGCGTCGCCTTCGCAATGGACCCTGCACAACTCCCCGGCGGGGCCAGCGAACGCTTCGTCGTCCTCGTCGTTCGGCCGATACCCGAAACATTGCAACTGTCGCCGAGCCGCGTCGCATTCCCACGACCAGGCGGTTGTGCGAAAACGAAAAAGCAGGTTTCCCAGCGCAGGCGCCACTTGCTTGAGAAAGACTTCGTTGGCGGCCTTCTCGATCTCGGCAGACACTTGCGGCATTTCCGCCTCGGCCGCCGGCTGTCGGGCCGACGGTTCCGCCTGCCGTCGTTTTTCGGCCAGGATGGAAACGTTGAACGAAGCCCCCGCCAAATCCGGAAAATGCGAACTTGCATGCGAAGACGACCGTTCGAAGTAGCCTTGAAGCCCGTCCAGAGCTTCGGGCCACAAGGCCTCCCCTCCAGGCCACGATATTCGCCAGCCATTCCCCAGCCGATGGGCCTTCTTCAAACAGTCGAGCGCCAATTCCCCCGCAGTGAATTCGGATTCCGCAGAGTGGTACAGATAGTCGCTCCAGCCGTATTCTCTTTGAACGACCGCAAAATCGTCCGGCCTGGTCGCGCGCACGACCGGCGCCAGCAATTTCCCGATTTCCTTCAACCTCGCCGCGTCAGGCGCCGCGCTAAAACTCAAACGCCAAGTCACAACGGATTTTCTCATGATCGCGCCTCCCGTTTCCGGCAACATGCCAATTCGCCCGATGTCCGACATCATGCCATACGAATTTTCTTCTTTTCCTTTCGAATCGCGTCCGTGCCGATCGCCCGATTATCACGGAAAAACGTTATTTGAATTCTGGAGGGCTGTCAATACAGTCAGCGCTTCCCTTTCCAAACCGTTCGGGCGAAACGAAAACAAAAGGGGCGCCCCCCGATTTGCCAGGTTCTTTTTTCTGCGGGAATTCGTTACGATCAGGATCGACTCAAATCAACCGGGGAGTTGGAGCTTTATGGTTCCGAGAAAAAACCTTGTGGAATCGTTCCATTTTTTTTAAAATGATTCACATTTTCGAATACAATATGAAAACTGTCTCGATTGGTTTTATGCATTGATGGATGGTTTTAATGGATAAAAAGGTTGGCGGCGTGGAAATCAAAAATTACAGTCTTAATAAAAATATCTTAACAATCCGAACCGAATGCGGCGACTACGGTTTTAAAATAGACGACGATTCGAAACTGACCAGTGCCCCGCGAATTGCGGAACTCATGGTCACTCAAATGCAAATGGCCGAAAAATCCTTCAAGAACGGCAGCGACACGTCCAATTCGTACGCGAAACTGCTTTTGTCCAACCTGATTCTTTCGGAAAAATATGTTCAGCTTGAACATCAATACAATGGCCTGATCAAGGAAAACGAAAAACTGAAACTGTTGTACCGGCAGCGGCTTGAAACAAACGACGACCGCAAACCGGACTTTCACAAGCCGGACCTTCAATTCCATAAACCGGATCTTCCAAAGGACCAGCCTTTGCCGAAACCCGTATCCGAAGAGGTCAAGCCGCACGATCCGCCATGCGAAAACAGGGACATATCCGAACAGCCCCAGGAAAAACGGTCGTATATTCACTCTTCGACGGAGACGAAGCCGCAGGAAAAGGTCGGCGATTCGTCCGGGTCGATAGCGTTTTTCCCCTGCTTGCCGGATACAAAGCACGACAATCACGAGTCGACATATGAAACAAGGACGGATTCGGAGACCGATCCCGAAACCGCATGCCGGACCGCGCACGAGGATTCCACAGCGGGCGATAGCTCCGAAGCGGCTTCGAAAGAGGTTATCGCCCCGCCCTATACCGGAGGCCGTTCCTCTTCCGAGGAAGAGACGGTTGGTGGCGAAGAGGAGGTCGGTTCTTCCTTCCAATGGAAGAGCGACCACCCCGAGCGGACGCCGACTCCCTTCCGGGAATCCGCACCGCCCGACCTGTCCGAATTCATGCTGCCCTCCCTCTATTTTTTGAGAGAAGGCGGAGCCCGGATCGAAATCGACCATGAGGCCATCAGGAGAGACGCGGAGCTGCTGGAACAAAAACTGAGCTATTTCGGAATAACCGGGGAGATCATGGAAGTCTCCAAAGGACCGGTGATCACAACCTTCGAATACCGGCCGGACCCGGGGATCAAGATCAGTAAAATCGTCAATTTGGCAGACGACTTGGCCTTGGCGTTAAGCGCCTTGAGCATCCGCATCGTTGCCCCCATTCCGGGAAAGGACGTCGTCGGCATCGAAATTCCCAACGAGGAAAAGAGCATCGTTCCTTTCCTGGATATTGTAAGTTCCGACGACTTCATCGACAGCAGATCCAAACTTCCCCTCTGTCTCGGCAAGGATATTATCGGAAACCCCGTAGTGATGGAACTTGACAAAATGCCGCACCTGCTCATAGCCGGCGCCACGGGAACGGGGAAAAGCGTTGGCTTGAACGCCATGATCGCCAGCATCCTGTACAAGTCGCCTCCCGACAAGGTCAACTTTATCATGATCGACCCCAAACGCATCGAATTGTCGCTGTTCAACGGCATTCCCCATCTGTTGACGCCGGTAATCACCGACATGAAAAAAGCGAATTTCGCCCTCCAGTGGGCGGTCAGGGAAATGGAGCGGCGGTACGAAATCCTGGCCAAGCTGCAGGTGAGAAACATTGAACAATACAATGAAAAGGTCCAACGATTGGACCTTTCCAAGCAGGAGGAAAATCCTTTCGAGCCTTTTGCCTATATCGTGATCATCATCGACGAGCTTGCCGACCTGATGATGACTGCGGCAAAGGACATCGAATTTTCCCTCACCCGACTGGCCCAGATGGCCAGGGCCGCCGGCATCCATTTGGTCTTGGCCACTCAGCGGCCCTCGGTAGACGTGCTGACGGGAATCATCAAGGCCAACTTCCCCACGAGGATTTCGTTCCAAGTCTCTTCCAAAACCGATTCCAGAACCATCATCGATTCCAACGGGGCCGAAACCCTCCTGGGCAGGGGAGACATGCTGTTCGTTCCCCCCGGAACCGCAAGACTCGCAAGGGTTCACGGTACCTACCTGTCCGAGCAGGAACTCGTCACCATAACCGATTTTTTGAAAGCCCAGAAAAAGCCCGAATATAAATTCGACATCGTCACGGAAAAATCGGACGAGCCGACCGTGGAATACGGCGAGGACGATTACGACGAAAAATACCAGGAAGCCATAGAGTTCGTCCTTTCCACCCGCCAGGCGTCCATTTCGAGCGTTCAGCGGGTTTTAAGAATCGGGTACAACCGGGCAGCCAGAATTATCGATCTGATGGAAAAAGAGGGTATCGTGGGTCCGTCCGACGGTTCGAAACCCCGGCAGGTGCTGGTCAACCGGATGGATTACTGAACCGTTGACCATCGGTACGGCGGTGCGAAAAACAAGGGAAAAATCAGGTTATTGTCAACGAATTGTCAGAAACAAAAAAAACAGGGGCTTGCGAAACCCGATGATTTCTCGCAAGCCCCCGATTTATTGATGGTGCCGAAGGCCGGACTTGAACCGGCACGGGTCTCCCCACTACCCCCTCAAGA
>CAZNTU010000102.1:0-18362 GCA_964575975.1 uncultured Desulfobacteraceae bacterium | reverse complement strand
GGGGGAAGGTGAAAGGGGGAAGGTGAAAGGGGGAAGGTGAAAGGGGGAAGGGGGAAGGGGGAAGGTGAAAGGTGAAAGGTGAAAGGTGAAAGGGGGAAGATGGAAGCTCGACGCGCGAAGAATTGTCGATACAAAAGCAAAGCCCTAAACCTCGCGTTTCTCGCCCATAGCTTTTACCTTTCGGTTTAGGGCTCCAGAACGAAATAAATATATCGGCTCTCTTGCCGCCGGTATACCGATCCGCCGACCGGTTCGATCCGCCACCTTTTTTTCCGGTCTTCCATTTCTTCGGCCCGGGGCAGGCACGCGCCGATGTCCGGTAGCGCCGCCTTCCACGGCGGCGCTACCGGAACACCGACAATGCCTCCTCCGTCGGGACCGCCCGGCGAAACGAAACATGGCTTGCGTGCCTGAAAAGGGAACGGAGCCGGCAAGACGAAACGGGCGTTTCGCATTCGGCAAGCGGGGGAAACAGCGAGCCGTCCCGGCAAGAATTGGATTTCCCATGCATGGAACGGAATTGGCCGTTTGCCGCCGAAGACGCCTCGGGAATGCGGAACGACAGCCTGTGGCCTCGAAACAAAGCGAATATGCCGTCGCGTTTGCCTTCAGCCGATAATGCGAGCAACTTTGGTGTCTTTATTTCGTTCCGAGGCCCTTCCATCTTTCCCCTTCCATCTTTCGCCTGTTATCTTTCCACCGTGCCCAAAACAACTCCTGAATCGTTGGGCGTGTTGACGGTTATGCGTCTGATATTTTTCACTCCTGCGGAGGAGAGCATGTCCGACAGTTCCGATTCGGAGTAGGCTCTTCCACCGTCGGTCCCTAAAAGCATGTTCAGCGAGAACAAAGCCGGAAACAGGGGGCCGCTTTTAGAATCGTTCAGGATAAACTCGTGGATGGCGATCAATCCGCCGGGTTCGAGCGTCGCGACCGTTTTTTCCACGATTTCCCGGCACCGTGCCGGGCTTTCGCCGTGAAGAATGTGGGAAAGCCAGGCGGCATCGAATTTCCCTTGGATTCCCTGGCTGGTATAGTCGCCTTCCTGGAAGGATATTCTGTGTCCGAGACCGAACCTCTCAACGGTTTTCTCCATGAAGGGCCTTGTGGTCGGAAGGTCGTAGACGACGGCTTTCAAGTCCTGGTTGAACAGGCAAAAGTGGATAGCGTAGGTCCCGGGGCCTCCACCGAGATCCAGCAGTTTTTTTCGTCCCCCGAGATCGATTTCCGGCGTCAGTCTGGGCGCCAGCATAGAGGCGTTGTTGAACATTCCCATGAGAAAACTCTCGCGCCGTTCCTCGTCGCTGAAAGAGATTCTCTCTCGCGTCGGCTTGCCGGCAAGGACCGATTCGTGCAACCGCGACCACGACGGCACCAAGTGGTGGTGATGCATGATCATATAGCCGACGTATCCCGGCGCGTTCTTGGTCAGAAAAGCCTTTGCTCCGTCCGTGTTTTCGTATTTTCCGTCCTCCTTTTCCAACAGTTCCATCGCAACGAACGCGTCCAGCAGGCGTTCAATCCCGTCGATGCTGCCGCCCGCCTTTTTCGCCACTTCATCCGCGCCGAGACGGTTTTCCCCGAGAATCGTGAACAACTCCAGCTTCACGCCCGCGTGCAGCGCGCAGGTTTTCCAGTAGGCTCCGGAAATTTCCAGAAGTTTGCCAGGGTTCCATTCTTGTCTTGCCATGCGTTTTCTCCCTTCGTTGTTTATAGGATCTTTGATCGTTTGCAAGGGTGGGTTGCGACTTCGAGTTTTTCATCTTTTTGCTTCGAGCTTGCCTCTTTCCTTTCCTTCCCTGATCGCCTCGATCCTCTCCAAGACCGGCGGGTGCGAATAGTTTAAAATTACGTAGAACGGGTGCGGCGACAGGTTCGAAAGATTGTTCACGGAAAGTTTTTTCAGCGCCGCGATCATGGGTTCTCCGCTCCCGGTGGTCTCTGCGGCGAATCGGTCGGCCTCGTATTCGTTCCTGCGGGAAAGGGCCAAAGTGATCAGTCCGATGAAAAATTCCAAAGGCACAAGGAGCAATCCGAAAAAGACCAGTCCCGCGTAAACAGAGGACCTGTCCATGTAAAAGGCTTCGAAGAGCCCCCGGTGCGTTATGAAAACGGAAAGGAGATAGAAAATCAGACCGGATTCCAGAATTCCCAGGATCGCGCTCTTCAAAATATGTTTTTTTTTGCAATGACCCATTTCGTGGGCCAAGATCGCCAAAAGCTCCCCCGTCGTGTGCCGGGCGACCAACGTGTCGAACAGAACGATGCGCTTGTTCTTTCCGAACCCCGTGAAAAAGGCATTGCTCTTCTCGCTTCTTTTGGAACCGTCCATGACGTAGATGGTCGCCAGTGGCAAGCGGATGGATTCGGCATACGAAAGTATCGCTTCCTTCAGGTGGCCTTCCTCCAGTTCCTTGAATTTGTTGAAAATCGGCATGATCCATGTGGGCGCGACGTAATGGATAAAAAGGGAATACAGAGTCGCCGCGATCCAGCAATAGATCCAGGCGCCTTTTCCGGCGTATTCGAAAAACCAAAGGATGCCCGACAGAAGGGGAGCGCCCAGGACTATCCCGAGAAAAAGCCCCTTGATTCGGTCCACGACAAAAGTTCTTGCCGTTGTCTTATTGAAACCGAATCGCTCCTCGATCACGAAGGTGTCGTAAATATCGAACGGAAGAGACAATGCCAGCTTGAGCGCGACCAGGACTCCGATGAATATCAGACCCGAAACCACCGGGCCCGGTTCGAAGCCGCGTACGAAAGCGTCCAAGGCGGGGAACCCTCCCGCGAACCAGAAAACGAGGACCGCCGCCGTATCGACAGTGGATGTCGTCCAGGAAAACCGCGTATTGACTCGAAGGTACTCCTGCGACAGGGCGTATTTTTGCGAATCGTAGATCCCGTCGAAAGATTCCGGCACTTCCTTTTTCAGACGGGAAAGATTGAGGGCGCCCGCCAAAAGACGGAGTGCGTAATCCGCGACAAGCGCAAACAGAATCGCGATGCCGAAAAAGTTCATCCAAATCTCTTTTCCTCAATTGTTAAAATCGACAACTTGAAAATCATAAGGTTCAGATCGTGCGCGGGCAAGAGGAGCTACGCGCAAAAGTGTCCGGGCAAGGGAGTCTGTCCGAAATCTTTCGCGGTTTCGAAAATTTCCGAGGTCCGACGGTTCCCCTCGCAAGTCGCAAGTATTCGGATTTGGCTGATCGCGCTAAACCCGATTGACATACGTCTTTTTTTTTCATAAAAAAAACGGCGATTTTCGCGAAAAGGGTTATTCTTCGAATAAACTGCACGTAAAACAACGAAGGCGGAGGTCTTGAATCGGCCGATGTCGAAACCGACTCCTTCGACCAATATGAACATTCAAGATTGCGGCAAGGGAAGGAGAGCTGTCGTGGACAATTTTTTCATTGTTTTTCCAAAGAATATAGACGAGGCTCTGGCAAAACTCATGCCCGTATTGACTCGCAGCGAAAAGACGAGGATCGTCAACATGGATGAAAAAGATCTGCCGAAACTTCTTCCGACGATCGGTATTTTTATCCGAAGCGATTTCAGGCTGTGGGGAAACGACCCGTTGATAGACGATTGCAGGAAATTCGCCAAAGACAACAAACTGTCAACCGACGAACCCGTCATGGTCGTCATCTGGGCGCTTTGGAAAAAACTCCAGGATGCCAATCTCTTGAAAATCGTCAAGTGAAACGGGACATTCTACTGGGAATTTCCGTTTGCTGTCGAATATGCGACCGGCATGGTTGCCCGCGAATACACATCCGCGTCCAACGGCATGGTTTCCCCCGCCGAAAGCCTGTGGTATCCTGCCGCGGCAACCATGGCCGCGTTGTCTCCGCAGAGGGACAGCGACGGAATGTGAACCGACATGCCCTCTCGTTCGGCTTCCAGGCGGACCATTTCCCTGAGCCTGCTGTTTGCCGCGGCCCCGCCTACGATGGAGACGCGGGAATAGCGCCTGGCCTTGGCCGCTTGGAAAAGCTTGAAACATAGTACCTCGACGACGGCCTCTTGGAAACTGGCGACGATGTCGGGAATCTGGTTTGCATAGTCGTCCGGGTGGGTCTGGATATATCGATTGACGGCGGTTTTTATGCCGCTGAAGGAAAAATCGTAGCCGTCCTTGTCAAGGAACGCCCTGGGAAAGTTGATCCATCCCCGGTTCCCTTTTCGCGACAAGTGGTCGATCGCGACTCCGCCGGGGTATCCCAGCCCCAGCATCTTGGCCACCTTGTCGAAAGCCTCCCCGGCGGCGTCGTCCCGGGTTTGTCCCAACAGAGACGCTTCCGTGTGGGATTTCACGTCGTAAACGGCCGTATGTCCCCCGGAAACCAGAAGAGACGCGAACGGAAACGAGGGAGGGGTTGGCTCCAGAAACACGGAATTGAGATGGGCTTCCAGGTGGTTGACGCCTATCCAAGGTTTTCCCAGGGAGTACGCGAACGATTTGGCGAAGGAAAAGCCCACCAGAAGGGCGCCTACGAGTCCCGGACCTTGCGTGGCAGCGACCGCGTCTATGTCGTTCTTTTTCAGACCCGCTTCGGCGACGGCTTCGTCAACCACGGGAACGATCGCCTCCATGTGTTTTCGAGACGCCAGCTCCGGCACCACTCCTCCGTACCTGCCGTGAACGTCTATCTGCGATGCCACGACCGAGGAAAGTATCCGGTTTCCATCTTCCACGACCGCCGCGGCAGTCTCGTCGCAACTGCTCTCTATACCTAAAACTATCATCGACTCGCCTTTTTTTCCGTCGCCTCCGCCGCTTCCTCGACCACGTCGGTCAATTGAATGGCGAACTGCTTCAAATATATATTGCGTTTCCTGCAAAACTCGACGATCTCTTTTTGCTTTTTGGAATCCTTGTGGTTGAACGATTTCAAGATGCCGGTTGCGCCGTGTCTTTCGCAAAGCCGCTCGAGGTCGTTGAACGTTCCCAGCACGGGGTACCCCAGAAGTTTCTTGCCCGTTTTCAACGTGTCGTCGTCGACGAATCCCACGGGCGAAATCCGAAGGCTTTGGTTGTTCAGAATTTCCCTTAAAAGAATCTCTCCGCCTTGGCCCGCCCCGTATATGATCACCGGTTCGCCCGAAACGGTCCTTCTTTTCATGGCGTCCAGATATATTCTGAAAGAACCTCGAGTACCCAGCAACAGTCCGGTCGTAAGAAGAAAATCGATCAGGAATATGCCTTGGGAAAAGTCTTCGAACCGATAGATGTACGTCACGGCGGCAAAAATCAAAACCGTCGCCAGAAGCGAGGCTTTCAAGTAGACGAACACGTCGTTGGCGCTCAGATACCTCCATATCCCCCGATAAATGCCCGCGACGAAGAACGCCATGAACTTCAGGGCGATGACTGCCGGAAGAGTTTTCAAAAACACGTTGAAATATACGGGAAAGGTGCGGGAGTCGAATTTCAGCCGATAGGAAAGATAGTACGCGAAAGCGATAAGCCCGCAATCCATCAGCACCAGGAGGATCTGTTTTTTAAATGTAAGTTCCATCAGAATCGGCGTGTAAGGCTTTCCCCTAAGAAGACAAAATTCCTTCTCGGGGTATACCCTGATCTGGGAGAGATACGCGCCCGTCAGAAATATGGCCACCGTCAAGGGTATGATTACGGTCGGAGAAGTGAACGCGTCGTTCAGGCTGACGAACATGGCCGAGAAGCCGGAAATGGCTCCGACTCCGTACAGGAAAAGCACGGCGCCCCTTTCCGAAAACCCGATCAGCACCAGTCGGTGCGACGTATGGTCTTTTCCTCCGACGGACGCCTTTCGGCCGCTCAAAAGTCTAATGAGAGTCACCATGGTAGTGTCCAAAACAGGGACCATAAGGAGCAGCACGGGGACCGCGTATCTTGACAATCCGTTCGCGGCCCGTTCTCCAGCGAAGAAAAGGCACAGCGTGGACATGGCGAAGCCGATCAGCAGGCTTCCGCTGTCGCCCATGAAGATCGAGGCCGGGGTGAAGTTGTAGGCCAGAAACCCGCCCATGGCCCCGGCCAGAACCAGGGCGATCATGAACGCCTCGTTGTCGATCCCTCGGAACAGGAGCGCGAGATAAGCCGACGCTATGAAGCCAACGCCCGCGCAAAGACCGTCCATGTTGTCTATGAGATTGAACGCGTTCGTGATTCCGACGATCCAGAAGATGGTCACCATGGTGTCCACGGTCAAAGACACGAACCAATGCAGCCGAAATCCCAGGAAGGTGATCACCGAGGCCACCAAAATTTGCCCGACAAGTTTGGTTTGCGGCTTGATTCCGATGAAGTCGTCCATCAGTCCGAGGATGAAAATCAGTGTCGTTCCGACGAACATGACCGCTGTCAGGTCGGGAAGGCTTTGATTCGCGCTTCCAATGACCAAATGCGGCTTTATGCTCCCGAAATCCGCGAAATACAAGAGGGGCAGGGCGGATGCCAAATATATGGCCGCCCCTCCCGTCAAAGCGGTCGGTTCTTTGTGCCAGCGCTCTTTCCTAGGATACGCCACCCATCCTCTTTTGAGGGCGTTGGCCCGCACTAGGGGAGTCAGTGCAAGGCACAGGAAAAGCGCGCCGAATGCCGGTAAAAATTCCATTTTATCGTTTATTCACACCCCACGGGTGCTTCCCGGTTTCACGGCTCACGACCGGCACGCGGGCTGCTTTTCCGAACCCCTCGCGATCCAGCCGAAAATCCTTGCGACCGGTTTGAATATTTTGGCGATTATGGTGATGTTTTCGGAAGGACGAATCTCGTTTTCAACCCGTTTGGCGTTTTCCGCTTTCGATCTCGCCATGGCCTATACCCATTTGACTCTGGGACCTTTTTCCTTTTTTTCGACAATTTCGCCGATTATAAAGCCTTTTTCCTCCATCGCGTTCAACCTTTCGACGACCTCGTCCGCCGCGCTTTCCGGGACTGCGGCGATCATGCCGATTCCGTTGTTGAACGTGCGGCGCATTTCCTGGTCCGAGACGGAACCCGCGTCCTGGAGAAGCTTGAAAATGGGCGGTATTTCCCAACTTCCCGATCGAATGACAGCTTCGCAGGCGTCCGGAAGAATTCTCGGAAGGTTGTCGACGATGCCTCCGCCGGTAATGTGGGAGAGTCCGTGGATGGGAAGATCTCTAAGGAGGCGGCGGATGGTTTCGGAATAGATCCGAGTGGGGGCGAGAAGTTCTTCTCCGATCGTGCGTCCGAGTTCGGGGACATAGTCGTCGATCTTCATTTTCAGGACGTCGAAACATATTTTTCTTGCAAGCGAATAGCCGTTGCTGTGGACGCCGCTGGAACCGATGCCGACCAAGGCGTGCCCCACGCCGATTTCGGAGCCGTCGACGATTTTGTCGTTGTCGACGCATCCCACGGCAAAGCCCGCCAAATCGTACTCGCCCGGAGCGTACATGTCCGGCATTTCGGCGGTTTCCCCCCCGATCAGCGCGCAGTTCGCCTGCCGGCAGCCTTCGGCTATGCCGCCGACAATGTCGACCGCCTTTTTCGTATCCAATTTCCCGATGGATAGATAATCCAGGAAAAACAACGGTTTCGCGCCCTGCACCGCCACGTCGTTGACGCACATGGCAACCAGGTCGATGCCCACCGTGTCGTGCCTGTCCATCATGAAAGCGATTTTCAGCTTCGTCCCGACACCGTCGGTGGAACTGACCAGCACGGGGTTCTTGTACAGTTCCTTGTTCAACGAGAACAGGCCGCCGAATCCTCCGATTTCGCCCATGACGCCGGCTCTTGGCGTCTTTTTAACGATCTGCTTGATCCTTTCGACAAAATCGTTGGCTTTGTCGATGTCCACGCCCGCGTCGGCGTATGTCAGCGGTTTGCTCATTTTCTTTCCCCCATAAAGCGACAATCTCCTTTTATCTCAAGCGAATTGAAACCGACAAGAACGAATTAGAACGATTCCGTTCAAAAGTCAAAACAATCTTTTTGACATCCAATTCATCCTATTGTAATGAATTTAATTCTGTTTTGGAACGATTTATTCTTTTTTTTTCGAAAGAGGTGACGCATGACACAATTCTCGAGGCTGGACCGCCTGCCGCCGTACGTTTTCGCGACCGTGAACGAAATCAAGATGGAAGCCAGAAGAGCGGGGGTGGACATCGTCGATCTGGGGATGGGAAACCCGGACTTGGCCACGCCCGACCATATCGTGGAGAAACTTGTCGAGGCCGCGCGAAAATCCCACAACCATCGCTATTCGGCGTCCAGGGGCATAACCAAGCTGAGATTTGCCATTTCGGACTGGTACAAGCGTCGTTTCGACGTGGACATCGACCCCGAAACGGAAGCGATCGTCACCATCGGAGTCAAGGAGGGCATGAGCCATCTGATCCTTGTCACCATTCGGCCCGGCGACGTCGTGTTCACGCCCAACCCCACGTATCCCATACATCCTTTTTCGGCGATCATCGCAGGCGGGGACGTGCGCGGAATCCCCGTGGGACCGGAGCACGACTTTTTCGAAAACCTGATGGCGGCCACCCGACAGACCTGGCCCAAGCCGAAGGTGCTGATCATATCCTATCCCCACAATCCCACCACCGAAGTGGTGGAGCTTGACTTTTTCGAAAAGATCGTGGACTACGCCAAGGAGCACGATATCATGGTGATCCACGATTTGGCCTACGCCGACCTTACGTTCGACGGCTACACGGCCCCCAGCTTCCTCCAGGCCAAGGGCGCGAAGGACGTGGGGGTGGAGTTCTTTTCCCTTTCGAAAAGCTACAACATGCCCGGATGGAGAGTCGGATTCTGCGTCGGAAACAAGGAGACCATATTCGCCTTGAGCCGAATCAAGAGCTACTTGGACTACGGGATTTTCCAGCCGATCCAGATCGCGTCCATTATCGCTCTAAACGGCCCCCAAAACTGCGTGGAAGAAATTTGCGACACGTACAGGACCCGCAGGGACGCCCTGATTTCGGGGCTGGAACGAGTGGGATGGCATATCGAGCCTCCAAAGGGCACGATGTTCGTTTGGGGCAAAATACCCGAGAAGTTCGCGCACATGAAATCGGTGGAATTCTCCAAGTTCCTGATCAAGGAGGCCCAAGTGGCGGTCTCTCCGGGCCTGGGATTCGGAAATTACGGAGACGACTACGTTCGTTTCGCCCTGATCGAGAACAACCAGCGGATCAACCAAGCGGTCAGGGGAATACGGAAGGTTATGGGATGAGAGGTTCGGAGTTCGGCGGTTCGGGGGCAGGGGGCGAGCCATGATGGTTTTCAACTTTTTACATCTTTGACGGGAGTCCGTGGATGACGGAAATAAATGTCGGATTGTTGGGAATGGGAACGGTGGGGGAGGGGGTCGCTCGACTGCTGATCCAGAATCGGGATCTGCTCTCCTCCAGGTTGGGCGCGGATTTGATTTTGAGACTCGCGGCGGACATCGACGAAAGCAAGGCGAAAATTTTGCCGCCGGGCGAGGGCGTCTTCACGACGGATGCTTTCCGGGTGGTAAACGATCCGGAAATCCAAATCGTGCTGGAGATGATCGGGGGGCAGACGATCGCCAAAGATCTTATTTTAAAGGCGATGGAAAACGGCAAGCATGTGGTCACCGCCAACAAGGCCCTGCTGGCGAATTTGGGACGGAAGCTGTTTCGAAAGGCCGACGAGTGCGGCGTCGATCTTTCGTTCGAGCCCAGCGTGGGCGGATGCATGCCCATTGTCAAGATTTTGCGCGAAGCCCTCGTGGGAAACCGTATCGCTTCCATGACCGGCATTTTGAACGGAACCTGCAATTATATCCTGACCAAGATTTCGGAGGAAGGCATGTCGTTCGAATCGGCCTTGGCGGAGGCGCAGGCGAACGGGTTCGCCGAGGCGGATCCCACCATGGACGTGGAAGGATTCGACACGGCGCACAAACTGGCTATTTTGACCTCCCTCGCCTACGGAACGGGAATGAATCTCGCGGATGTGTTCATCGAGGGCATTACGAAGATAACCCCCATGGATATTCGGCTGGCCGACGAATTCGGATATTGCATCAAGCTTCTCGCGATCGGAAAAATCAAGGACGGCGAAGTGGAGGCCAGGGTGCATCCAACCATGATAAACAAGGGAAACATTCTTTCCAGCGTTAAAGGGTCGTTGAACGCCATTACAGTCACGGGGGACGCCGCGGGGGACATTCTCGTGTCGGGAAGGGGGGCGGGCATGATGCCCACCGCGAGCGCAGCCATAAGCGACACCGTCGATATCGCCAGAAACCTTTTGCTAGGAGTCAAGAGACGGGTCCCCCTGTTGTCCTACCAGCCCGAAAACATCGGGCAAATTCCCGTGATTCCCATGGAGCGGATTTCCACGCATTATTACATAAGGTTTTCCGCCCTGGACCAGCCGGGCGTGTTGTCCAAAATATCGGGAATCTTGGGAGACCACGGTATCAGCATCAAATCCGTGCAGCAGAAAGGGAGAAAGCAAAACGGATCGGTACCGATCGTCATGTTGACTCACAAGGCCGTCGAGGCCTCGGTGCAACAAGCGCTTTCGTCGATCGCCAAACTGAACGTCATCAGCCGGAAACCCGTCCTGATTCGAATCGAGGACGAAAACGAGGAAGACTAAAAAATCCACGGAGAAAACCTATGCATATAGTCTGTTCGGACTTGGAGGGCGTGCTTGTTCCGGAAATCTGGATCAACGTAGCGAAAAAAACCGGCATCGAGGAGCTTAAACTCACGACAAGGGACATTTCCGACTACGACGTTCTCATGAAAAAACGCCTGGCCATTTTGAAGGAAAACAATCTCAAACTAAAAGACATCCAAGGGGTGATCGCCGTCATGGACCCGCTTCCCGGCGCGCTGGACTTCCTGGACTGGATGCGAGAGCGAACCCAGGTCGTCGTAGTGTCCGACACTTTCGTCCAATTCGCCGGCCCCCTGATGAAAAAGCTGGGGTATCCGACTCTGTTTTGCAATACCCTCGAAATCGGTTCCGACAATTCCGTCACGGGCTACAGGCTTCGCCAGACGGACGGAAAGAAAAAGACCGTCCAGGCCCTGAAAACCCTTGATTACAAGATCGTCGCCATGGGCGATTCGTACAACGACATCAGTATGATCAAGGAAGCGGACAAGGGCGTTTTGTTTTGCCCTCCGGCGAACGTGGTCGAGGATTTTCCGGATTTGCCGGTCGCCGAGTCCTACGACCAAATCAAGGAATTTCTGGAAAAAACGTTCCCGGAAATGTAATCTGGGCTTTGTCGATACAGCCATGTTAAAACACAGAACCGAATGCAGGGTCATCTACGGCGACACGGACAAGATGGGCGTCGCCTACTACGGCAACTATCTTCGGTGGTTCGAAATCGGTCGCACCGAATTGATCCGTTCCTGGGGCCTCGCCTACAAAAGCATCGAGGACGGCGGCGTCTTTCTTCCCGTTTCCGAAGTCCATTGCAAGTTCCTGTCCGGCGCTCGCTACGACGATTTGCTTGCAATAGAAACGACCCTCGATACGGGCATCCGCGCGGGAATGAAATTCGACTACGAAGTTTTCAACGCGGAAGACGCCAAGCTTTTGGCGACAGGATACACGGTCCACGCCTTCATGGACGAGAGCGGGCGCGTTATCCGTCCGCCGAAATTCCTCAGGGACTTGGTCAGGGCGAATGCTCGAGGTTGAAAGCCGAAAGCTGGAGGCTGGAGGGCGAAGGTCGATGTTCGGAGCAAATGTCCGAACCACCGAAGCACTGAACCACTGAACACTTTTTACATGAAACCATTCGATCCGAAAATATTTACGGGCCGGCGCTTGCTGGTTGCGGGCGATTTCATGATCGACGAATACCTTTGGGGCGACGTGGAACGGATCTCGCCCGAAGCCCCGGTTCAGATCGTCGAAGTCTGCCGCGAAGAATACATGCTTGGGGGCGCGGGAAACGTGGTGCGGAATCTTGCCGCCCTGGAGGCGAATGTTTCCGCTGTCGGAGTGGCAGGCACGGGTCCCGACGGAGACCGGCTGTTGGATTTGCTGAAAAGCATCGATGTCGACATTTCGGGAATCGTTACGGACAGGGACAGGCCCACCACCAGAAAAACGAGGATAATCGCGGCAAACCAGCACGTGCTGAGAATCGACCGGGAAACCAGAAAAAGCGTTTCCGAAAAAACGTTCGAAACTCTTCTGCGTCATTTGCAGTCGCAAATCCCCTCGTCCGATCTCGTCCTGGTCTCGGACTATGGAAAAGGAACTTTGACCGATAAATTGCTGTCGGAAATCGTCCGAATTTGCAGGCAAAACGGAAAAATGGTACTCGCCGACCCCAAGGGGCTCGATTTTAAAAAGTACGAGGGCGTCACACTGATAACTCCCAACAAGAAAGAAGCTTCCCTCGCTTCGAAAATCGAGATCGTCGACGACAAAACCATGTGCGAGGCCGCCTCGTGTATCATGGAAAGAACAAAGACGACAAAGCTTTTGATCACCTTGGGCAAGGACGGCATGGCGCTCTTCGAGGAATCGGCCGCCCCGTATCGGATCAGAACGGAGGCCAGACAGGTTTTCGACGTTTCCGGCGCGGGCGATACCGTGCTGGCGGTCATGGGACTGGCTTTGGCGTCCGGAGCTTCTTTCAGGCAGGCTGCGGCGCTTGCCAATGCCGCAGCCGGCATCGTGGTGGGAAAGGTCGGGACTGCGGCTGTCACGCAAAAGCAGCTTTCCCGCGCGCACGTTCCGGAATCGGCTCGCTTGTCCCAGAAATATTCCGATCTCGACGATCTGAAGGATATCGTGACGGATCTTAGAAGGAGAGGAAAGAAAATCGTTTTCACGAACGGATGTTTCGACCTGATTCACCCGGGCCACATTCGGTTTTTGTCGGAAAGCAAAAGCATGGGCGATGTTCTCGTCGTCGCCATCGACGACGACCGATCCGTGAGAAGAATCAAGGGGGCCGGAAGACCCGTCATCGCCCAGGAAAACCGCGTCGGAATCCTGAGCGCGCTCGACAGCGTCGATCATGTGACCGTCTTTTCGTCCGACGGCTTGCTGGATCTCGTCGACGCCATACGCCCGGACATCCTGACCAAGGGCGCCAACTACACGACCGAGGAAGTTTTCGGGCGCGACCTGGTGGAAAGGCACGGCGGCGAAGTCCGCCTCGTCCCCATCGTCCTGGAGATTTCATCGACCTCCATCATCAATGAAATCAGGAAAAATTGAAAATCGCTTGGTAGAATGCCCCCGTACCTGACGGAAAAACCAGAAGGAATATTGGTCAGGGTATACGTTCAACCCCGTTCGGCCAGGAACGCCATTGTCGGCCCCCACGCGGACTCGTTGAAGGTCAAGCTTACGGCTCCGCCAGTGGAGGGTGCCGCGAACAAAATGTGCGTGGATTTTTTCGCCAAGATTCTAAAGCTTCCCAAGTCGAGCGTCGAAATCGTCTCCGGCCATACGGGAAGAGCCAAAGGGGTAATGATTCTCGTCCCGGACGAAAAGGCGTATCTTGTGGAACGTCGCAGGATCGTTCAATATCTTTCCTCGTATTCAGAAGATTTTCCTTGACAATCCGTCGTAAAATCCATATAAATAGAATTTCGAAAACGACAAGAGTCGGATTGAAAAACGATGATGCGGGGTGGAGCAGCCTGGTAGCTCGTCGGGCTCATAACCCGAAGGTCGGAGGTTCGAATCCTCCCCCCGCTACCAATAATTTCAAGGGGTTATAGGGTTCATCCTATAGCCCCTTTTTTATTGATGTGTCGTTTTGGTGTCGTTTTCCGCCGAAAAGATAGACGACCTTGCCGGACTCCTCCCGTTCCCGCCGCTCGGCGGAAGCTTCCACCTCGTCCTCGGACGCAACGGAACTCGTAAAGGCCGAACCGTCGGCTCTGGTCTTTTTCGGAATCCATGCGTAATAACGCGTGAAGATCATCTGCAGCGAACTGTGCCCCATCATGTTCTGGACCCAACCGACATCCTCGCCTGCGGAAAGCACCATCGTGGCGAAGGTGTGCCGCGTCTGGATCGGCGGCCGGTACTCCAACCCCGCTTTGTCCAAGGCCGGAGCCCAGACCTCATTCCGAAAATGGTCCGGCGACATCCTGTATCCGTCTCGGGTCAGAAACAGATAATAGGATTCTTTGGAAGAGGTTTCCAATTGCTCTTCCACTGCGTCGCGGGCGAAGGGAATGCAATCGACGTACCTTTTCGATTTCTTGGTCTTGGTGTTGCCCTCCACTCCGTACACGAAGGCCTTGTTGACGTAAATCTTAGAGCCGGTTTGAAAACCCTGGATCTGGCCCGAGTTTCGACGCGACCGTCGGGTCTTGGATGGGTTTAAAAACAGGCTCTTAGGGTAGGGCTTCATGTCCAGCTTGTAGTCCGATTTTTAAAGGGCGTTTATTTCCCCGTCCCGCATTCCGGTATAGAAGCGGGTCTTCACGTACGGTCTGTAAAAAGGCTCCGTGGCTTCGATTACCCTCAGAACCTCGTCGTGGGTGAACGGGAAAATGTCCGGCAGGTCGACAGCCAGATTGTCGATCTTCAATATCACGTTTTCCTTCACATATCCGGATTTGTACGCGTATTTGAACACGTTGCGCATCGGAACCAGGATATTGTTGATCCTTTTGGGGCCGCACTCGAGTCTGGAGATGAAGCTTTCGATGTCTTGATATCGAATTTCATTGATCGGGCGTCCTTGAAGGCCGGAAGGATGTGCGTGTTCATGGAAGAGCGGTAATCATCCCTCCATGTCGAGTATTTCACCTTTCCCTCGTGGATCTGGGCCCATTCCTTAGCCACTTTCCCGAACAGGTCTTGCTCCGCCTCTTTTTCGTGCAGCAGAAATTTTCCGTATATCCTGTAGTTTTCCAACAACAGATCCCGTTTTCTCTCCGCCTCGGTCAAAACCGTTGTTTCCAGCGAAAAACGAACCTCATCCTTGCGAAAATACCAAACGTTGCCTCTCTTGTATATACTGAGTAATATAAGGTTACAATGCGAGGTCTTTTAATTTGACATTGTAAACTTAACGGGTAACATGCCGAATTTATCGACCCGTGCAGTTGGAGAGCGGTGCGATCCCCCCTTGAGGGGGATAGGGGGGTGTTTCCGGTGAACAATGGATCGAACATGGCGCATCGACACCCCCCCCTGGCCCCCCTCAAGGGGGGAATTGACCCGTCCCGCACCCGCCCCCTCCCTCAAGGGGGGAATTGCGACCCGACCTCACAGGTCGAAATATTTCAATTGGTTGCGGCTTATGTTTACGATGTCAAGTTAAAAATATTTCGTTTTTCCGGGGACAGTTCAGGACGGCGTTGGACAGGTTCGTCGAGGATCGCCCCGAGCTGTTTCCCGTCGGAATCAAAAAGGGATATTCGCTCAAAGAGATCCGACGTTCGAAAAAAACCGGGGTTCCAACGAGGCGAATCGTCGTCGGTTCGGTTTCGTACACTGTCCGGCCCTCTTTCGCGATGCCGTACCACGCCGCCTTCACCGACGAGGTGCAAAAGGCGCTGTTTCTCCGAAAATTCGACGCGCCTTTCTGGGCTTCGTGTTCGGCAAGGACGCGATGTACCGGCATCGCATGGACCAAAATCTCGGCAGGTACGGCATCGCGGGAACGACGATAAAGAATCCGAAGCTTCTGCCGGAGCATCTCGCCTCCGACGAAAAGCATTCCCGGCTCAAAGGGAGGAAAGTATACGTGGCCACGACGGTAGCCGAACAATGCATGTTGGGAGCCTCCGCAGGCGAGGACGCCGGAGAGAAGGGGTTGACAAGGGCATACGGCAGATTCAAGGAGGAGGCTCTGGACCTGAATCCCGACTGCCGTCCCAAATCCGTGAACACCGATGGATGGGCGGTCACCATGAAAGCCTGGAAGTGCCTGCTTGCAGACATCTTCGTGATTTGTTGCTTTCTTCGCGTGTTCATCAGAATTCGCGATCGTTCCAGCAAGAAGTGCGGGGCACTCTTCGACTCGGCTGCGGAAAAAATACGGAACTGCTGCGATGCCGCAACGAAGTCGTCCTTTCCTCAACGGGTTCGTCGGCTCTACGAGCGGGCGACGAACGAGGAGCTTCACGCGCCGGAGGCAATATCGAAGCCGATAGGCAAATTCGTTGGCTTTCCAGTCTTCGAAGACGACCTCGTGTCAACGGTCGCGATAAACCGAGCCATTTTCGGTCGTCAAAATTGAGCCACCCTTGGTCTGACAGTTTCTCGCGACCGTTGACATTAACGAGTGGCGTAAAAAAACTACCAGTCGATATCGAAAACATATTTACGACCGTCTATCTCCACGACGTTTCCCGGTCCGACGGTTTCGGTCTTCCCGTCGATTTTGCCGTCGCCGTTCAAATCCAGACGAATGCCGTCGTTGGTAAAATCCGCGTCGTTGTATCCTTGTTCGGCAATTATCGCCAGATAGGTTTTGCCGTCTATTTCCACCTTGCCTCTGAGCTGGGTAGTGCTGTAATGGGAAACGTAGCCTTTGTCCCACATGGAGTCGTTGGTGAAAAGCCACAGGTTGTAGTCCCGGTCCCAATCCAGTTCTTTGACGAGCGAGGAGATTGGAATCCGAATGTCCGCCCCGAATATTCCTGGGCGCTGGCTGGCGACGGGACCGCCGTCGTCCGTCAGATCTCTATTGCCGTTTTTATCGAAATAGAGGACGGGACTGGGGCTGTCGATCAGGTCCAAAGCCAACAAATAGATTTTGTCGGGAAAGGTCCCTATGTTCAGCTGGCCGTACAATCGCGACCGGCCCTCGTATGCCGGCTCCGCGTTCAGTTCGACCGGGGGGGAGGGGAACAGCTTGTTCGAATACGGCCGCCAGCTGGATTCGATCTGCAAATCGACCATGGTAAAGTCCTTTGAAATGGAGACCGGAACGACGGTAGCCTGCTCCATTGCCTGTCGATCGCGGTCCGTAGGCGGGGCAGCCTGCGAAGCCGGACTTTCTACGACTTTGTCCTGTCCGTCCGGACCGGGTTCCCCCGGCTTCCGTTCCTCCGACTTGGATATAATCTCGAAGTCTCCTTCCAACGGCGGAGCGTTGCCGAAATGGACCACCCCGTTCGGGTCCACCCACCTGTAGATGGTTTCCGCACGCGCGGAAAACGGACCGGCGAATGCGAACCACGCGAAAAACGATATCGCGAAGAAAACGGAGCGCCAATGTAAGAAAACGTGTTCCGCTCTTCGGCCCCCTTTCGAATTGCTCTTTGGCAAACTCTGCATTGCGACCTCCTCCCGCCCCGAACGGGGCGATTTTACCCGTCGAAAGAATCAAGCCTGTATAATATTGTTCTGAATCGCGAACCGGGAAAGATCGGCGTTGTTTCTCAAATTCAACTTTTTCAGGAGCCGAAGGCGGTAGGTGTCCACGGTTTTTACGCTGATGCAGTATACCTCGGCGATTTCCCTGTTGGTGTTTCCCTGCGCGAGTCGTTTCAACACCTGGAGTTCCCGATTGGAAAGCAAATCCAGCGGGGAGCTTCCGGATTTGCCCCGGGCGAACCGCAAGGCCAGCGCCTCGGCGGCCTCCTCCGTGAGGTACCTTGTCCCTCCGGCGACCTTCCGGATAGCCGAGATCAGTTGCTCCGGGGCCGAACGCTTGGTCATGTATCCCATGGCGCCCGCCTCGATCGCCCGCACGATGTATTGCTCTTCCTCGTGCATGGTCAACACGATGACGGGAAGATCCGGAAAATGGCCCAGCAGGTGAGAAATCACCTCCAGGCCGTCCATGCCCGGCATGGAAATGTCCAGCACGGCGACGTCGGGAACGTTCTTCTTCGCCATGGCGATAGCCTCTCTGCCGCTGGAGGCTTCCGAAACCACCTCCATGTCGCCGCTTTCCTCCACGACCCTGCGAAGACCAGCACGCACGATACCGTGGTCGTCGGCCAAAAGCACCTTGATCATGCACGCACCTTGATCATTCAACCAGATTCTCGTTCCGGTTCAACGGGACCTTGAAAGTTATTCGCGCCCCCCGGTCCGGCTGCGACCGAACGTCCAGTATGCCGCCCGCGAGCATGGCTCGCTCCCGCATGCCCGCGATACCAAGCCCCGAAAATTCGGATATGTCAAGGGTGTTGAACCCGCGTCCGTTATCCTCGATTTCCAGGGAGAGTGCGCCCTCCTGGGCCGACAACTCCACGCGCGCCTGGTTTGCGAAAGAGTGCCGCGCGACGTTCGTAAGCGCCTCCTGGGCGATCCGATACGCCGCGGTGGCGATCGGACCATGTATTACAGGTACATCTTCGCAATTGAAAATGCAATTGATTTCCGTGCGTTTTTCGAAATCGGCGGTCAGCCATTCCAGCGCGTCCACAAGGCCCACGTCGTCCAG
>CAZNTU010000101.1:0-18369 GCA_964575975.1 uncultured Desulfobacteraceae bacterium | reverse complement strand
CCCCGCATCCGTTGCAGACATAGCGCTGCTCGCCTTTTTTGCCGTGTCCGTTTTTCGCAAGATCGTCGCTGCCGCAATAGCGGCATGATATTTCGATGTATTGTTTCATGAAAACAATGTAAGGATTATAAAACATAGATCAACCACTTCGACCCACTACCGCTTTTCCTTTCATTTTTTACAAATTGTCAACGATCCCGACACGGATGTCGAATCGACTATCCGTTCGGCTTAGTCGGAAAATGACCGTTGGGCCCGAACGCTGCAAGGCGGTCTCCCGGATCTTCTCTCAAGCGGCATGGCGGGAAAGTCTTTTTTTTCCATCGATCCGGCGGCACACAATTTGCTTTTGAAGTTTTTCGAGGGATGTCCCTCCATCCCGGCAAAATAACCGGACGGACGAGACAATGCCGAATGTGCCGTTTCAAGATTTAAAAAGCGGCTCTGCGTCCGCCCGGTTTGGAAAACAGCCGCATTCGTTTCTAACAGGACCCATTAACGCGATAGAGAGGTGACCGCCATGCAGTTCGAAAGAATCGTAGTATGCACGGATTTTTCCGAAGATTCGGAAAAGGCGCTTGAAAGAGCTCTTGAAATTGCGAAAACCAACCAAGCGAGCCTGGACGTCGTTCATGTCATAGAACCCATTGTCAATCCCCTTGCGACCGCCGGGATAGGAGGACTGGCGGCGGAAGCCGTCGAGGCCACCCTGGAAAAGGTCGAGGCGGAAATGAAAAAGAAGTTCGGTTTCCGAATCGGTTCCGCCGTCGAACATAAGATCGTCGTCCGCGAAGGTCACCCGGCCACCGAAATCGTCGCCTATCTCAAGCAGGTCGGCGCCGATCTTGTGGTGACCGGCGCATCCGGTCTTTCGGGCATGGGACTGGTTCTTTTCGGCAGCGTTTCGGCCCGCATCGCCCGAAAAAGTCCCTGCGACGTATTGATCGTCAAGCGAAAAAAAGATTGATTTCAGAAGAGCATTGTATTTCCAGTTCCGGTTTTGTCTTCCCCCGTGTCGCCGGACTCGTCGTTGCGACCCCGGTTTGTTTCGGAACCATGACGTCCCGGAACAAGGCGTTTCTCGACAGGAGCGCGCTGCCGATACGAAACAGCGCGCTCCTTGGACACATGGAATTTCAGCTCAAACATTCGAGTATTGCGCCTGCGATTTCGGTTTCGTCTTCGACGACCGAAAACATTCCGTTTCCCTGAAGCGAGAGCCGGCGGATTTTATCGAAATCCGCCGCTTTTTTTAATTGCCCGTCCTGGCAGTACGCGATGCCACGGGTGGGATGCGCCCGCCGACCGTCGCCGCCCTGGTTCTCTCCGGCTGCAAAGGTCTCTTGGCGATCTTCGAGGCTGTTCCAAATATCCTCGACGATGTCGTCCGCAGTCTTTTGCGTCATTTCGTTCAACCAGATTTTGTTTGACAGGGCCATGCGGGCGGCCGTCAGAATGGTTTCCCGGGGTCTGTCGGCGAGCTTCCGCATGCCCGCGTAAAATCCACCAGGTCGATGGCCGCGCGGACGGAAGCTCCCATCTTGATGTCGTCGTGCTCCCTGGTCGCCCGAACCATCCGGACGGCCAGCGAAACGATCCTCGCGTCGTCGCATCCGGTTCGCATCAGAACGATTTCCCGTTCCTCCTCCTTTTCGCGGCCGACGATTCCCTGCTTGCATTTCTCGAAGATTTCGATCATCTCATCCATCGTTCCAAAGTTTTTGGGTCAACACGACCTGAAGCTCGTCTCCCCACTCTTTATTCCCGCGACGTCCGGCTGGAAAGTACGCGAAGCGGGTCAAGGATGAAGAGGGCTTGGTTTCAATTCCGGCCGGCGTCCGGCGTGTTTGCGGTCGCGTGTCGGAACCGCCCGGGCTAAAAGAACACTTCGCTGTAAACCAAAGACCCCGGAAAGAAATCGTCCACCAAAAGAGTCACGTCGCGAACCATCTCCTCGCGACCGCACAGGTAGAAATCGTATTTGCCGCGCTCCAGTTCCGCGCGTACGAACCGGGTCACCCTTCCTTGGAATATGCCCGCCGCCTGTCCATCCTCCACGCCCCCCCCGGATATACAGGGAACGTAGCGGGTAGCGGCCTTTGAAAAGAACGATCGGTAATAGAGATCTTCGAGGGCGCTGACGCCGTGGAGCAGGGTAAAGCCTTTCGCGCCGGAGCGGGCCATGGAGACGAAAGGCGCGATTCCGGTGCCGGTCGCCACGAAGACGGGCGTCCGAGACGACGGCTTGAACGTAAAATAGCCGTGGGGTCCCGTAAGATCGAAGCGGGCGCCTGTTTCGGCGGAGGCAAGGACGGGGGTGAACTTCCCCTCCTTTACGCTTCGAACGCACAGGACCAGTTTCGGATCGTCCGGCGAAGATACGACGGAGTAGTATCTTTCGATGCCGCCGCTGACGAATCGAATGGTCTGGCCGGCTTTGAACTCGAACGAAGCCGGACGCGACAATTCGATCTCGAACGCCTTTTGGGAAAACCACCGGCGGCTTTTCAACTCGACGCTCCTGAGCTCGTCCGCAATGTCGAGCGAACGGGCATTGGTGTTCGCATTCACTGAAATGATCCTTTCTATCGACTTGTTTCTCTGGGCTCGCGGATTTTTCCATATCCGCGCAAAGATATTTTTTTACCTCTTTCCACGTCTTGTCAAGAATGTCGAGATTTCCTTCCAGCAATTCCGTGCGAAAGCCGAACAAACGGTTGAATTCCTCTATGTTTTCCTTCATCCGCTCGACGGCGAGCGCCGGGTCGGGAACGATCAACGACCTTTCATATTTGGACATGCCGAATACGCGGCGCATGAACTCCACGTCGAACTTCCCGTAATCTTTCGCGAAAAGCTTTTTCCAATGCCGGGTCCAGCCGGGGATCATGAAGAATGTTCCGGCCACTTTGCACTGCTCCCGGTAATAGCATTCCCTTCCGCCGATGATCATCCCCACGCAGTCGTCCACGGGATGATCTTCGTCCATTGGGACGAACACCGGCGCGCCGGCGTCGGCCAGAAGCTCCTCCGGATTTCGAAGCGCGTTGCCACAGAGGCCGTAGCCCAGCACGAAGGCGTCCGCGCATCGTCCCATCTCCTTGGCGGCCTTGACCAAACCGTCTTGCAGAAGGCTTTTTCGATTGTGAAGCGCAAGTTCCAGGACTCGAACGACAACCTCCAAACGGCCGGGGCTGCCGGGGCGAAATCCTCGCAGTACGGGTACCCGGTTAGGGCTCGTTCCGTTGGCTTCCAACGCCTCGATCAATCCCGACGAATGGGAATCCTCGACCACGGTTACGTCCGACACGTCGGGATCGCGGGACAGAAGATATGCGAACTCAAGCTCCAAAATTTCGCACGTCAGGATTCCCAGGACAGGCATCGATCATTCCCTTCGGTCAATTCGACTCGATGAACTTTTTCGCGTCCACGCCGCAATACGGACATTTCTTCGGGGGTTCGTCGGCGACGGTATAGCCGCAAACCGGACAAACGTAATAGGTGGTCTCGGGATTCGCGTAAAGATCCGACATGGCCTTCTTGAACATCTTGGCATGCACCATCTCGATCGACCTGGCGTACTCGAAGCTGTGCCTCGCCTGCATGTCCTTGTCCTCCACCGAATCCCGGATCATGGCCGGGTACATCTTCTTGAATTCGTGCGTCTCGCCGTCGATCGCCGTTTGAAGGTTTTCCAGAGTCCCATTGACCCGGCCCTCCGATTTTAGCTTCTCGATAGCCTCGGCGACCTTTTCGGGGGAATTCAAGTTTTCGATCAGCTCGATTTTGTCTCCCAGGGCGCACTGGTGCGACGTAGCATGCACCAGCTCCGACCGGGAGGCGGCCCGAAACAGCCTCGCCACCCCAGGATAGCCTTCTTCGTCCGCCTTTTGCGCGAAAGCCAAATACCGAACATACGCTTCGGATTCTCCCGCGAGCGCCTTTTCGAGATTTTCCTTGGTCCTGCTCACGATTCACCTCCGTTTGCCAGACCATCCCGTTGAAAACCGCTACTCCAACAGGATGATGCTGTAGCAGTTGTATTCGTCGTTTACGTTCTTGGCGATTTCGAATCGTTCGCCGATATTGTTCAAGGTCTGGAAAATGTCGATGGAGCACGACTCCACCGAGGGGCGCCTGTCCATGGGAAATTTGCACTCCAATGGATAGGCGCATTTCTTGCAAAGCGCGCAACTCTCGGAAACCAGGGCGAACGCTTTGTAGTATCCGGCCAGAAACAGGTACCTTTCCAAAGCCACGGTGCCTTTCCACGTGTTGACCTGGATCTTTCTTTTTTTGGCGTTGTCCTTGTAGAAATCGCCGTTTCTGGAGCGCCCGCAAAGCAGCAGCGCCTTTCGGTACTCTTTCAGCAGGGCTTCCGTCTTTTCCGAAGGCGGCGTCTCGGGCGGGCAGCACCAGTTCTTTCCGTACTTCCGGCACCCGAACTTGCATTTGAGCCGGACCCAGTGAGCGACGCAAATATCGCTGGTATCGACGGGGATTACCGTATGGATGTTGTACTTTTTCGCGAACTCGCGAACCTCGCGCAAGAGAACGTCTTCATGGCTCTCCCTGTCGCAAGCGTACGCTCCCGTTTCGTTTTGTGTTGCGCAAAGCATATCGACCACCTCTTACGCTCCCGTCCGTTTTTAAGCTTCCGCCGATAGTCCGGCCCTCGAAGGTAGCCAGACCATCCTGGTCTGGCGTTCCGCAGTCGGCGGCACTGTTAAAGAGCGACGTCGGACCAGAGCTGGAAGCTCTGGCTACCTTCGACGGTCTTCGTCTGAGAAGACCTCCGAGGAACTCAAAAACTCGGAGGCCCCTTGCTACCCTTTGATCGCCGCTATTGGTTGAGAATCTCGTCCCGAACGATTCCCTTTAGATGCGGGAACTTGTCGGTCATGTGCGGAAGCTGCATGGCCTCCATGAATTCCTTCTGGAAATTCTTTTCCACGGTCAACTCGATGTATTCCACGTTGCGGGACACCCAGTTGGCCTCCTCGCGCTTGGCCTTGTTCAGCAGTGCCGCCCGGCAGCCGTCTCCGGCGGCGTTTCCAACCGACTCGATCTTCTCGATGTCGCAGTCCGGGAAAAGCCCCATGACAAGAGCCTTTTGCCGGTCCACGTGGGTGCCGAACGCCCCCGCGATCTTGACCTTGTCCACCTTCTCGATCCCCATCCGGTTGACCATGAGCTTGCAGCCCGCGTAGAGCGCCCCCTTGGCCAGCTGAATCTGGCGGACGTCCTTCTGGGTGATGACGATGTCCTTTTCGATGCTGGATTCCTCGGCCCATGCCAGGACGAACTCCGGCTGCCCCGTATCGGGATTTTTCCGGAACCGGTTCGACTTCTGCCCCTTCTTGTTGAACGCGCCGCTCTTCACAATCACGCCCGAGGCGTAAAGTTCCGCCAGCACGTCCAAAATGCCCGACCCGCATATGCCCTTCGCTTTCATCTCCTTTGGCTCGGAGTAGCTTCGCCATGCGTCTCGGCCGATCACCTTGTAGTCCACCTCGTGGGTGTCGGGATCGATCTTGATCCGCTCGATGGCCCCCGGCGCGGCCCTCATGCCGAAGGACAGCTGGGCGCCCTCCAGGGCGGGGCCGGTCGCGCACGAGGACGAGATCAACTTTTGCCTGTTGCCCAAGACCAGCTCGCCGTTGGTCCCGATGTCGATGATCAGCTGAATCTCGTCGTGCTTGTACGGCTCCTCGGCGATCAGAACTCCCACGTTGTCCGCCCCCACGAAGCCGGCCTCGTTGGGAAGGACGAACACGTAGGCCGACGGGTTGATTTTGATTCCGAGGTCCCGGGCCTTGACGTCGAGGCTGTGGTGGACCACCGGCGGGAACGGCGCAAGCCCCACGTGCTCCGGATCAAGCTTGAGCAAAATGTGGTGCATGGCCGTATTGAACCCGATGGTAAGATCCTCGATGTCCTCGCGGACCAGCCTCAGATAAGTCTTGCCCTCTTCGGGCGCCTCCACGTATTCGTCGGGCCCCTCCTCGCCTTTTTTCTTCTTCACTTTCTTTTTGGGGGGATACGTCCCCTTGATCGCCTCGTCGACCAGCCAGTTGAGCCCTTCGACGATGTCCGCGCTCATGCGATCCAGCCCGTCCGGGTTCATCATGTGGTAGGTGATCCGGCTCATGACGTCCTCGCCGTACTTGCACTGCGGGTTCATCAGGGAAACGGTGTCGATGACCTCCATGGTCATAAGGTTGCAAAAGTAAGCCGCGACAGTGGTGGTGCCCACGTCGATCGCGACCCCGTAGGCGTTCTCGTGCTTGCCCGGCCTGACCCGGACGACTTCCTTGTCGTTCCAGACGCTCACGGTGACTTTCCAGTCCCCCTTGCGAATGGCCCCCGGGATTTCGCGCAGGCAGAAGATGTCCGCGCTCAGGTTGATCAGCTTGTACTCCTGCTCCAGCTTGTGGCAGATGCGTTCGAAGTCGGCGGTGGGATCGTGGAAGGTGGGCTTTTCCACTTCGACGTAGTAGAGCCTGATCGCGGGATCGTGATCGATGTGGATGTCGCGGGCCGCCTTGCTGACGACCTGCTTGCCGGCACGGGACT
The DNA here is from genome assembly GCA_964575975.1 of uncultured Desulfobacteraceae bacterium. GTDB lineage: Bacteria > Desulfobacterota > Desulfobacteria > Desulfobacterales > SKZT01. Next base: position 11,790 of record CAZNTU010000101.1, on the reverse strand, counting down.
CCTCCGGGACGAACACCAGGAGGTCTCCCTCGATCTTGGCGACGCAACCCAGCCGATAGCCCATTTCCCTTTCCTTGGGTGTGACGTACTTGTCCTCTTCCTGCTGCCACGGGGTCGCGTTGGACAATTTGGATTCGATCCCGAACTTCTCGAAATAACCCTGCTCGATGCGGACCTTGCATTTGCCGCACACCTTCTTTTCGCCGCACAGCGCCTCGATATCCACGCCGAGCTTCCGAGAGGCCTCTATGAGCGTGATCCCCTTGGAGACCTCCCCTCTGCGCCCCGACGGCTGGAATATGATTTTCGCCTTGTTGTCCTCCATTGGTGCAGTCCTCCTTGCTTTATACGCGCGGGATCCGCGGTTAACCGTGCATCCTTCTCAGTTGGCCGACCATCTTGATGGCTTCCTGGACGGCGTTTCCGGCCGATTCGGCGTATCCGTCGGCGCCGAACAACGTGGCCACGTCCTGGGTGACCGGCGCGCCTCCCAGCATGATCTTGACGTCGGGGTTCTTCGCCTTGATCATTTCGATGACTTTCTTCATTCCCATCATGGTGGTGGTCATCATGGCGGACATGGCGACGATTTCGGAGTCGGTGCGCAGCTGCTCCTCGACGAACCTCTCCAGGGGAACGTCGCGGCCGAGGTCGTGTACCTCGAAACCGCCCACGTCGAACATGAGCTTTATGATGTTCTTGCCGATGTCGTGAACGTCGCCCTGGACCGTCCCGATGACCACCTGGCCCATCTTCTTGACGGTTTCCTTCTTGATGTGGGGCTTTAGGATGTCGAGCCCAAGGTACAGGGCGTCGGCGGACATGAGTAGTTCGGGCACGAAATATTCCTGCTTGTCGTAAAGGTCGCCCACCTTTTCCATGCCGGCGGCCAACCCGTTCATGATGGCGTCCATGGCGTCGAGTCCTTCGGCGACCGCGATTCCGGACCAATTCTTGGCCTCGTCCTCGTCGTACTCCACGACGGCCTCGGCCAGTTTCGTAAGAATTTCCTTCCTTCTGTTCTCGTCAGTCATCGGTGTTCTCCTTGTTTGCATATCGATTAAAGTTAGCTGTTAGCCGTTGGCCGTTGGCTTTTAGCCGTTAGCTTTTAGATTTTCCGTTTTGAGCTTTTAGCTTTCAGCTCCGGCCCGCTACAATCTCCCGACCGCCGGCGACGGCTTCCTGCCGTATTCCTTGACGGTATTGACGTAGTTTCTCATGGATTCCTCCTTGACGTCCGGCCAAATGTCGCATCCCGGCCATACCGCGTCCACGCCGTTGTCGATGCATTTCTTCATGACGCCTTCCACTGCGGAGGGATCGGCCTGCACGAGCGTGCCGTAGGGATCGAAATTGCCGAAAATCAAAACGTCGTTCCCCAGTTTCTTCCGGGATTCCACGAGGTTGTTCTTCTGGTCCACGCTGATCGCGTCCGCGCCGCATTCGTTCATCATCTCCACGATCAAGTCGGTGCTTCCGCAGATATGGTTCACGGTGGGGATTTCCATGGCCTCGAAGATCCTGGCGAGGTTGGGCTGGATAAAGGATTTCCACATTTTGGGGGACAGCAGGTCGGAGCCGGAACCCATTTCGCGAACCGAAATGTAATCGGCGCCGAGGGATTCGTAGTGCTTGGCGGCCTTGATTGTCAGAAGCGTCATTTTTTCCAGGAACGCCTCGACGGCGTCCTTGTTTTTCTTGATACCCTTGAGCAGAAGGTCAAGTTCTATAACTTGACCGGCCTGCGTGAAGGGACCCAGTACCCAGGCGCCGATGGCCATGTCCTTGTCGGACTTGAGAATTTCGAACCCCTTGTCGACTTCCGGCATTCTGGCCCTGGTCAGAAAATCGTCGGGTATTTCCACGTCGTCGAGGGACTTCCATTTTTCCGGAACGGTCGGATAGAGGATGTCCTCCGAATTCATGTAAAGGCTGGTGCCTCGTCCGAGGGCTTCCGCGATGGTACACATGTCGTAGGGAATGACGACCGCGTCCAGACCGAACATTTCCGCGTTGCGCTTCGCGGAGCGCGCAAGGTTCTCGCCCGTCGTATGCACCTCGGCGAAGCGAATTCCGATGTCCCTGATCGCCTGGATGGTCACCATGCCCATTCCGCTGAACACCGGCATCCGGTCGATCGGCTCGCGGCGAAACAAACGCCGGACCCGTTCCTTGGAAGTAAGTTCTGCCATTTCGTTCTCCTTTCTCTGCGTTGTGCTCGTTGTAAATAATTGTTCAGTCGATTTTTTTGAGTTGATCGACGAAATCCGGGAAAAGTTTGAAAAGCGGATGGTTGGGATCCGCAGGCAATTTCTTCGTTTCCGAGAAAACGGCCGTGGCCAGGAAGGCGTCGGCCATGGCGACGGCCGGGATTATGCGGGTCGCTCCGGCCATGGGGCCCGAGAAGATCATGTCGTGGTACATGAAAGCGGACAGGGCTTCCAAGGCGGCGTCGGCCGCGGCCCATCCCCTGAACCCCCACATTTCGCGAGCCTGTTTCCACATGTAGGACCCGTTGCTGGGGGCGCTGGCGGTGGCAAAGCCCCATTTTTCCTTGATCAGCTTGTTCGACACTCCGCAAAAGGCGGTGGCGGGACCGTTCATCACCGACGTGTCCACGATGACGCTCTCGAAATTCGCCCCCGCCTTTTCGATGGCGTCCAGCAGTTTCCGCGTACCCTTGATACGGCCTGTCGGCATCTGGTCCTCCTGGTCGAAAGCGACCAAAAGAACGTGTTTTACGCCGATCTTGGCGATCTCGCGGATTTCGGTGTCGATGTCCGCTTCCCATACGGTCAGGCTGTTGTAGAACATCCGATCCAGAAGCCCTTTCTCCGCGCAGTACGCGGCCGCCTCCAGCTTGGGTTTCATGACCCACGCGTCGATGCAGAAAGGCATGTCGCTGACCGAAGTCGCGAAATCGATGAAAGTCTTGAACTCCTTTCCGGTGTTGGCGACGATGTCCGCCATCGCGGGCACGCCGCTCTCCGCAGAAATCTTGTCCTGGTTTTTCAAAAGCTCCTCGGCAAGCTTTTCGTCGAAGCCCTCCTTTCGCTTGCCCTCGAACACGCGATCTCCCTTCTGGAAAATCGAAGAACACACCACCGTGGGATACTCTCCGGGCTGGCCCCCGAATTTCACGCCTCCCACGTTGCACACCTTTTGCTCTATGCCGAATTGAAACATGCCGTTGCCTCCCTTCCGAAAATCGAGCTTTCTTTGATTGCGGTTTTGGGGATTTTCTTTAATTCCCATGTGAACTTATATCGCTTTTTATGAAGGGGATCTATCGTCCGGGGGACGATTTTGGGTTGGATTGGGGACGATTTTTTAATCTCGGAACCGTAACTTTTTTTTATTCCGAATTTAATCCCGACCAAACAGTCCCCGCCGATAATTTGCGTCTTGAGGCTTCCGCGAAGTCGTCTGGATTCGTCCGGCGTTCGGAGCTTTCATCATACTGTTAAAAACAAGGAGCGAAACAAAAATGGAGACGCAAACGTTGAAAGTCGACCTTCATGTACACTCCAAGCATTCCAACGAACCCAGCCAGTGGCTGCTGAGGGCCGCAGGCTGCGCCGAGAGCTATTCGGAACCTTTGCGCATCTACGAGACGGCTCGGGAGCGCGGGATGGATCTCGTCACTGTCACGGACCACAACAGCCTGGCCGGGAGCCTGGAAATCGCGCATCTGGAAAACACGTTCGTCAGCGAGGAAATAACGGCGTTCTTTCCCGAAGACAAGTGCAAAATCCATGTCCTGGCCTACGACATCGCCGAAAAGCAGCACGAGGACATCTTCAGGGCCAGGCACAACGTCTACGACCTCGTCGAATACCTGTGGAGCGAGAACATCGTCCACGCGCTCGCCCATCCGCTGTATTCCGTAAACGGAATGCTGACCCCGGCGCATTTCGAAAAACTCTTGCTCCTGTTCAGGATTTTCGAAATCAACGGGACCCGCGACGGCTATCAGAACAGCACTCTGAAAAGCATTCTGGAGAGCCTGACTTCCGAAAAAACGACCGGGCTTTCGGAAAAACACGGTCTTCCGCTTCGTGGAGACTCTCCCTGGAAAAAAGGATTCACGGCCGGCTCCGACGACCACAGCGGTTTCAACATCGCCGGGACTCACACGATCGTCGAGAACGCCGCCGGAAAGAAGGATTTTCTTTCGCGACTGTGGGACCGTCAGGGAACGGCATCGGCAAAGGCTTCCAGCCCGCAAACTCTCGCCCACAACATCTACAGCATCGGATGCCAATTCTACAAGGATCGCGCCGGAGGCCTGGGAGACGACTCCTGTCCGTTTTTCTCCTTTGTGGAAAGGGTGCTAGTTCCCGGCAAGCTTCCGGGCCTGAACGCGTCCGCCGCGAGAGCCGCGTCGCGAAACGGAAACGGGGACGACCCGCAAGCCGGCGCGGAACAGCGGCAGGAGGCCTTTTTACAGGCAATGAACAAACTTTTGGCCGGCGACGACGAATTCAAGGCTCTGCTGGAAAAGCCGAGCGTGGATCCCCTTGTCCAGACGGAAGCTTGGGGCCGGTTCCTGGAAAACGGGTCGGAAAAAATTCTGAAAGAAGAACTGGAGGGCGCTTTCGACCGCCTCGCGGAGGCGGACATTTTCGGCATGTTCGGACGCTTGGCCAGTCTCGCTTCGGTCTACACGCTTCTTTCGCCCTACTTCGCCGCTTTCAGGGTGTTCACGCGAGACCGGAAACTCTGCCGGGACTGCTTTTCCCATTTTTCCGAAAACGGTGCCCGAGAAATAGAAACGGCCAGAGTAGCCCATTTCACGGACACTTACCACGATATCAACGGCGTTGCCGGAACCCTGAAGAAACAGAAGGACATCGCGGAAAAGTTCGGCCTTCCCTGGACCGCCGTCACCTGCGGGGAAAAACGCGAGAGCCCCTGTCTGGCAAGCTTCGAGCCCGTCGCCGAATATCCCATGCCCGCCTACTCCCATTTGAAGCTTCGCATTCCGCCCCTGTTGAAAATGCTCAAATATTGCTACAACGAAAACTTCACGCTGATTCACTCGGCCACCCCCGGCCCGGTCGGCCTGGCAGCCCTCGCCATCTCGAAAATCCTGAAACTGCCCGTCGTGGGGACCTACCACACCGCCCTTCCCCAATACGCGGCGGAACTCACCGGCGACGAAGGACTGGAAAGCATCGTGTGGAAATTCGTGGCGTGGTACTACAACCAGATGGAAATCGTGTACGTTCCGTCCGCGGCCACCGGCGAGGAGCTGATCGCCAAAGGCGTCAAGCCCGAAAAGGTCCGGTTCTACCACAGGGGAATCGACACCGACCGGTTCACGCCCGCCAAGCGAAACGGCTTTTTCAAGAGGAAGTTCGACTACGACGACAAACGCCTGAAGCTGATCTACGTCGGACGGGTCTCCAAGGAAAAGAACCTTCCCTTGCTTGCCGACATTTTCAAGCAAGTCTATTCTAAACGAAACGACTTGACGCTGGTGGTCGTGGGCGACGGCCCCTACCTGCCGGAGATGAAAAAGGCCCTGGAGGGCTTTCCCGTGCTTTTCACCGGCGTCCTGGAGGGCGACGATCTCGCCGAAGCATTCGCCTCCAGCGATATTTTCGTTTTCCCCTCCACGACGGACACTTTCGGCAACGTGGTCCTGGAAGCCCAGGCCTCGGGACTGCCGGTCGTCCTCACGGACCAAGGAGGTCCCAAGGAAAACGTGATCGCCGACAAGACCGCCTTCATCGTGCCCGCCGACCGCCCGGACCGTTTCGCCGACACGTTGCTCGACATGGTCGAAAACCGACCGATGATCCGCAAAATGGGTTCCGACGCGAGGGAATACATGAAGGAGCGCGGTTTCGAAGGCGCTTTCCTGAAATTGTGGGACCAGTATTCGCGGACGGCCGCTTCGTATTCGTCCAATTGAACAGTCAATCCCGAGAAAACAATAAAAACGCAGAGAGGACCCCCCTCAATTGTCCCGTAGTGTCGAACCTTCGATTTTAAAGAACCTGACGCCCCTTCTGAGAGGAAAGGCGCCGGGCCAGCTGGTGGTGCAATTCACCACGCACTGCAACGCCCGCTGCCCCCAGTGCGGCATGCGCGTCACCGAAAAATTCGAAAGAAAACGCCTTCCCCAAGAGGATTTGAAAAGAATCGTCGACGCGGCCGCGCGAAGAAACATCGGAAGCATCTCCTTTACCGGGGGAGAACCGCTTCTCTTCCTGGACGACTTGACCGAACTGGTCCGGTACGCCGTATCGGCGGGCATCCCTCTGGTCCGGACCGGAACCAACGGATTCGTCTTCGCGAACCCGGACCGAAACGGCTTTCGCTCCCGCGTCAAAACGGCGGCGGAAAAGCTGGCCGGGGCGCCCCTCAGAAACCTGTGGATCAGCCTCGACTCCGCCGATTCCTCCACCCACGAGAAAATGCGCGGACTTCCCGGGGTCGTTCGCGGACTGGAAAAAGGCATGAAATACTTCCACGACGCCGGGCTGTACCCCTCCGCCAACATGGGAATCAACCGCAACCTGGCCGGAAGGCTCACGGCCGATCTAAGGCGCGAGGACTTTTCCAGCGAAGACGACTACCTGAAAGTTTTCTTGGAAAGGTTCGAGAAAGGTTTCGAAAGCTTCTTGAACAAAGTCGTCAATATCGGGTTCACCATGGTGAGCTTCTGCTATCCCATGAGCGTGGACGCGGAAGACTCCCGCGGACTCGAGGCCGTATACGCGGCGACATCCAGGCAGCGCGTAATCAGCTTTACACGAAAGGAAAAAGCCTGTCTTTTCAAAGCCCTGCTGAGGGCGACGGAACCTTTCCGTTCCCGCATCCGCATATTCACCCCCAGGTGCGCTCTCCACGCCTTGAGTCTCCAATATTCGGAAAACTCCGGGCGGACGAGCACGTATCCGTGCCGGGGAGGCCTGGACTTCTTTTTCGTGAACGCCGAGGACGGCCTGATCTACCCGTGCGGCTACCGGGGCGGCGATTGCCTCGGAAACCTGGAGGACAACAAGGTTTCCGAAAAGACGGATTGCCGTTTGTGCGACTGGGAATGCTTCCGGGACCCCTCCGAGCTTTTCGGCCCCCTTGCGGACTTCATGTCGAAACCCTTCCATATTGTAAAAAAACTCAAAAGCGACCCCGTATTTTTCAGGCTCTGGCTCGAAGACCTGCGATACAATCTCGCCTGCGGCTTTTTCGACGGCTCCAAAAACATCGACGCGTCCGAATTGGCAAAATTTCGGGCTTAGCGGTTAGGTGTTCAATCGTCTCCGATTTGTTCCTTTTTGTCGGCTCGATCATAGTTTCTCCCCCCTAAAAGCCAACCGCCATAAATGATAGGAAAGCATTCCCGCGACGCATTCCCCAAGGTTCCTTTCGGCTAGGACCAGTAGGTATCGAATGATTGAATGCCAAGCCAAATATTGAAGTTCCGATGCTCTCGTGTTAGCTTTTCGTTAAGCCGGGATTCGGATACGGTCAGGATGCTTGCGCCTACGCGAATTTCCCGCGCGAACCGACATCGGGGCATGTGCGGCGCAAGGGGCGACGGGCGGGGGAGAAAGCCCCGAGTCGCCGCAGTCGCCGCAACCCTTGCAGTCGGAAGGAAACGAAAGGCTTGAATCGCAATGCGTATGAAAAGGAACAAAACATATCTTGTTCGCAGATGGATCGCCGTCGCCGTTTTGCTGGGCGCGGTCGGCGTGACCGCGTTGCTGGCGATCGCGAGCGTGCCCGGCCCTTCGTCGCGGTCTTCCCGCAACATTCAAATCGCCTTCGGTTTTCACGTCAACCTTTACCATTCGTTTCGAAACGATTCCAACGACGAAGCCGGATTCGGAAAGGACATCCGCGTAATACGCCATATTATAAAAACCCTCGACAGGTTCAACGAGCAGGGAGTCCCCGTAAAGGGAGTATGGGATTTCGACAACATGTTCTCGCTCCAGGAAATCCTTCCCCGGTTCGCGCCCGACATTGTCGAGAATATCCGAAGGCGGGTCCGGGAAAACGGAGACGAAGTGATTTTGATGTCGTACAACAACGGCCTGGTTTCGGCAATGACGGAAAAGGAGACGAAGGACTCGGTCCGATGGGCGGTTTCCAACCCGTGGAACAGCGGCGTCGAGGACATTTTCGGCCAATACGCCCCGATCGTGCGTCCCCAGGAGATGATGACGACCCCGGGGGATTTTTCGATCTACAAGGGAGCGGGCATAAAGGCCGTTTGCCTGTATTACAGCGCGACCCCGTTCGACGCCTTCCGGGTATTTTCCCGCCCGTTGACTGCGGCCGAGGCGCACAACCCGATTCTGTACAGCAACCCGGAGACCGGGGAGGAAATCGCGGTGATACCGACCTACAACATCGGCGACCTTGTGGAAAACGTCAGTCTGAGAAACTGGGCGGAGAAACTGCGCCGCAAACAGACAAACGGAGAGATCGACAAGGACCTGTTGATTTTCGTGAACTTCGACGCGGACTCGGATTTCTGGAGCGGGGTCGATCTCGACTGGGTTCCGGACTGGCTTCCCAACACCAAAGGCATATCGGGCCTGATCGAAGAAGCGAAGGACCTCGATTACGCGCGGTTCACGACTCCGGGCGAATACTTGAAAAAACATCCCCCCGAAACCCGGTTTCATTTCGGGCAGGACACGGCGGACGGAAGCTTCAACGGATACAATTCCTGGGCGGAAAAGTCCGATTCCCATTGGTACTGGACCCGGATTCAGCGAAACCGGCGCGCCCACGCGGTGCTGGAAAACGCGAAAAAAACGTACGGGGATTCCCCCGAGCTGTCCGAACTCGACGGCATTCTCCAGGAGTCGTATCTTGCGCGCCTTCGGGCGCTGTCGACGACCCACTTCGGCATGGCCACTCCCTTTTTGGCACCCGACAGGCAAAAAGCCGCAACGCGTCTTCTGACGGAGCTGGACGAATATTCGGCGATAATCGAGAAGCACGCGACAAAACATTTGCGCCGATTCTCAGGCGAAAAGATCCTTTCGGAAGCTGAAAACGACGATTCGACCTGTTTGGGTTCCTTCGTTCTTGTCCGAACGGATGAAAACCGGGGCGACTTCCAATCCAGATTTCTCCGGTTGGGGTTGACGAAGTGGGATCTGGACGGAAGGGAGCTGTTCCTGGAAGGCCCCGGCCTTGATTCCACAAAGGCGGCGAACCTGGGCTTTTCGAAGGAAGAAGACGGAACGTACTGGCTTCGCGTGTTCGTTTCCCGCGAAACGGGCCTCTCCGACGGCATGTACCGTCTTTATGCAAAGCCGGCTGCCGTCCCCCCGGCCCAAGGGGTGACAGTCGAAAAAAATGGAATTTCCAACGGCGAACTGGAACTGAGGTTCGACAGTAATAACAAGGTGGAGGGGGTTTATCTGAACGGCGTACGCTACGCGGACGGGGGCAGCCTGACTCCCTGGTTCCGCTACGACGGCCGCATGATCGAGTTCGAACCGGAATCTGTTCGGATAGAGACGGCTCCTGACGGCATGTCCGGCTCCATCCGAGTCGAAGGAAAAACGCCCGGCCCGAAAAAGGGGGGCGTTTCGGGGGGATATTTCGATTACAGGTTCACAGTGGTCGCCGACCGGCCGTACCTGCTTCTAGACGGAAAAATCCAGTATCCTTCCACAAAATTGAAGGATATCGTGAAGAAAAACGTTCCGGCCCTTGCCCGCAGAGCCGACACCGGCTGGATGGAAAACGCCCCGGCCGAAATCCGGTTTTCCTCTCGAAGCTCGAAAACCGATCCGGTCCGGATCTTCAAACACAATTATCGTGGGATCGAGTCGGAATACGAACTGGATTATTTTCGCCACTCCCCTGAAAATTCGAACCTGGACAACGTCAACAACCACGTTACGGACTCCTATTTCGGCCTGGTCTCCGGGGACAAGGGCATGGCGGTGGCGACAGACAATACCGTGCTTTCCAATTTCGCGTTTTCCCCCTTAAGGATGTTCTACGACCAAAAGACCGATTCGTTCGAAATCCGGGCGAATCCGTTCGGTTCCTATCACGGCGAACAGTACCGCCCGCCCACCGACGGAAACGGGCAGGGCTACGAAGCCGCGATCGTCGCCGGAGAACAGTACGCGTCCTCCGCGCCCACTTATAACGGAGCCTCCCACGAATTCTCCATCATGTTCGCGTTCTTCGACGGGGACCGAATGCCGGAAGAAATGAAAAAAGAACTTATGGCGTACGCCAACCCGCCGGTCGCGGTTTCCATGGGAACTCGCCATAAAAACGATACTCGCTTGGCCTCCGCTTTTTTTCCATCCGTCGATTTCGTCCACGGAAGATCGAACGACGCGTTCGCATCGAACCCTAACATCGTTTCCCGAGACAAAGACGCCTATCTGGCCAAGGCGGAAGACCCGGGGGGACCGAATCGTCCTGTCCCGTTAGGCTTGAAGATGCGAGTACTTTGGGAAAGCATGCTTGCGAAGTTCTGAAGCATTCGGCAATTCTGTTTTCGATCGACGACCCGAGGCATATTCAATCCTTATGGGCTGTTATGGACTGATAATTCCACACGTTGCCGTATTTTATTGCAAGGGAAACAAATTATCGGTTCATCGCGGAATTGTGGGGTATTTTTGTTCCGCCATGGCTTGGCATCTGAAATTCGCGAAGTTCCCGTATCCGAAAGCCCGGCGTATTATATTGCGAAGCGCGCCGTTCGTTCCCTCGACGAACCCGTTGGTTATTCTTTCGAAAAAACAGTTCGGAATTTCGTTCCACCAATTCTCGAGGGTTTTCACGAACTTTCCAAGAAACGAACCCCCCGCATGTTCCGCCTTGATCTTCCAAATCCTCAAGTATTTTTCCGTGTCCCTGTTCCTCGCCCTTTCGAAAACGAATCCGGACTCCTCCTTCAGAAGACAGGCGGTCCTTAGAGTCCCTGACAAAATGCGTTTGGCATAGGGGATATCGTGATTAAATTCTCTTTGAAAACAAATACTTAAGGAGGATTTTAAATCATGGCCAAACCTATTCTCAGCGACTTCTGCCGCCCCCAAAGCCGAGGCGATACCGCAATCCGGGCCGATCCCCATCGGTGACCGCTCATCCTTACACACAAATTATGCAACCCTTTCAGGGTAAGGGGCCCGGAGAGGAGAGCATCGCCAACTCAGGGTAGAGCGAAGCGCCACCCTGGGTAGCGGGGCCGAAGATGGCTCTTTTCCCTGAAAGGGATACATATAAATCATTTTTGCCGAATCCGGGTGTTTTGAAACGGGACCGCGATTTTCGGAGTTCGATTTTGTGTATAACGACGAGCGCGGAGCGTGGTAACGACGAGACGACGAGCGACACGGACCTGAAAGAAGATATGTATAAACCTGAGTCGGTGACCGGGAGACCCTGACGGGCATTCTCTTCGTTCTGAAGACCGGCATCCCTTGGGAGGAGCTGCCCCAGGAGATGGGCTGCGGCTCCGGCATGACCTGCTGGCGAAGGCTCCGCGACTGGCAGGAGAAGGGAGTCCGGGACCGGATCTACCGTGTCCTGTTTGACCGGCTGAACAAGGCCGACAAGATCGACTGGTCGCGGGCTTCCGTCGATTCGGCCTCCGTCCGGGCGGTCGGGGCCGGAGAGAAGACGGGTCCCAAGCCGACCGACAGGGCGAAGCCGGACGGCAAGCACCACGTGCTGGTCGACACGGACGGAAGAGCCTCTTTCCAGCAGTCTTACGGGCGCCAACGCGCATGACGGCACCGAGTTCGTCGATCTTGTCGATTCCGTACCACCGGTACGGGGAAG
>CAZNTU010000100.1:0-18809 GCA_964575975.1 uncultured Desulfobacteraceae bacterium | reverse complement strand
CGCACGGGTCGATAAATTCGGCATGTTACCCGTTAAGTTTACAATGTCAAATTAAGCAACCAAGGATTTTTCCTGCTCGGTTTCGCGCAAAGGTTCCTGGTTGGCGCAACCGCGAGGAACACCAAGGATTTACCGTGCTCCGATCCAATTTTCAAGCAACAATCCACGTACTCGTACGAATTCTTTGACATTGTTTGTCGCGAGTATCAGACCGTTGGCTCTTGCTTGACCCGCGAGCATCATATCGTAAGGCCCGATCGGTCCGCCTCCGCGATAAAGCTCGGCTCGTATCCGTCCGAAGTGGTATGCGGCGTTTTTGTCAAAGAGCAACAATTGGAGCCGTACGGTCATGGCCTCGATATCCGCCAGATTTTGCTCCACATGTTGCGAATATTCCGCGCCGAAAACCAATTCGCCTAATGTCACGGTGGAAATGGCCATTTGGCCGTGATGCCGCTTGAAGCGTTCTTTTACCTGCCGCGGACGGTTTTTCATGATATGAATGACAATATTGGTGTCCAACAGGTACTTAAGCATTGGTTAGAAATCCTCCCTCCGCTGATCCTCGGGCTGATTTCTTTCCGTCATGAAGTCACTGGAAACCCCCGCCGCGTCGAACCATTCGTCCCAGGTCCGGCCTGCGGGCACAATAATGCGCCTGTCGCCGATCGCGGTGATTTCGACATCCTTCACGGATTCCGGAAAAGCGACTTCCATGGGCAACCGAACGGCTTGACTTCGGTTGCTTTTAAAAATTTTGGTTTTGACGCACGCCATTGCAAACTTCCTCTGAACAGTTTTTGGAGCCGGCAAGGCATTTTACCATCAAGCGGGGATATGTTAATGGGATATACGGATTGCGTGTGCAATTTCAAATGTATTCGTTGCCTAACGTTCCGGCCGCAGTTCGAATCCTCCTCTGCCGATGGTCCTATTGTTCTAAAAGATCGTGTAAATGAAGGGCGCTATGGCCGACCCGCTGGTGAAGAATATGAGACCGCCGAACAGCAACAGGGTAATGATGATGGGAAGGAGCCAATATTTTTTCCTTTCCCTTAAGAATCCCCAAAGATCCTTTAAAAAGTCCATGCGTAGTTTCTCCGATTATTCTGTCCATGCATTCTAATAAGGTTTTTCGATCTCTTTCGGTTCGAAAGTATGGTCGCGAACCGAAAAGACCGATTCGGTTCCTTTTTTCCACTTTTTCAATTGGAGAGGATCGGCTCCGAACATTTTCCTGATCAATCCCATCGGGGTAACGACGGCGAAAAAGAGGATTGTCAGAATAATTTTCGACATGATCGTCCCCAGAAATTTGGACAGGCCGAACCACAGTCTGGCGAAAGGGGCGTATATTCTGGGGGCCGCCATGCCGACGAACAGAAACGCGATCGAGACGGAGAACAATAGAATGTTTTCAGTAAAGAAACCGACAAGGAGGCATATCAATACCACGGCCATGCAGGAGTCCTTGCATTGTTGCGTGTCGATCGCTCCGGAGAAGAATCTGGAGGGTTCGTTTTGTTTGGGTTTCATTTCTTTCGCCTTTCCGTTGTGTCGTTTGGTCCCGCGAAACAGCCGGTTTGACTGGTTCCCTGCGCCTCCGGGGCGGGGTCTGCTTTTGGTCTTGCAAGCCCCCTTGTCCGCGAAGAAAGTTTATACGAGATTTCAGGCATTGTGTCAAAACAATAGGCGGAGACCGGTCGATAGGCAAAAAGGCTTTGAGATTATTCGATATCTATGATGCTGAATCGGTTGACGGATTGGTACTCTTGCGGAAAGACGAGTGGAAGCGAGTCCCCTCGAGATCGTGGTTGGAAACGCTTCCGATAAATATGAATCGCGATGAAGATTCGAGGGGAGCTTTTGTTTTTCGAAACGCCTATTGTTTTTTTCTTTTCATTACTTTCTCGGCGTTCCTTTGATCAAAGTCTCGATCTTGCCGCGGTCGGCAGCCAAGACATATGTCACTTCCATACCTGGCTTGAAATCCTTCAACTCCAGGTCGAGATTTTCCATATTGCAGAAACGGGTTCCGTATTCGGACCACCGAAAGGAACGGTCGCCAATCACTATCGCCTCGGAGCGTACATCATCGACGATGCCAGTTTTCCACACCGGCTTATCCGTATTCCAATTCAATGGCGACGCTGCTTCCGTTCCTGCCAAAGGGCCTTCCATGATTTCTTCTCCTTCGGCAAACGCAACGGTACCGACCAATAATATTAACAAGGCCATTATATGCCACTTCCTTGGCTTCTTCATTTCGTTCCTCCTTGATAAGATGGTGCCGGGAGCCAACGAACAAATTGATTCCAGAGGCTCCCGACCATAATGTTATATATGTGTGCTAATCAATATTTAAAAAACGCCAGTAAAGGATTCTTGACGGGTCCGAATCGACCAGATAACTTTCGTCCGGACCGAAATAGATGATATTTTCGATCATTGTCGGGGAATAGGTAATAAAATCCTCGAGGAGTATCGTGTTTGGAATGGTATCGACAGGTGGATCGGGGTCGGTGGGATCGTCAATGGGAATCGTATCGTTTTCATCGACTTCCTTGTCCTGGTTGACATCGAAGAACGATTTGAAAGGCGCCGAGCCGGAGCAAGCGTTGAATGCTGTGAGATATGCATTTCCTCCGACCTTGCACATGTTTTCCGCCGGGATCTGGGACACGATCAGAACGTAATCGAGCCATAGAACGGGATCGGCGACAACCCGCTCCCCGCTTCTGGGAAGAGAATAGTGCCAGCCGACATGATAGCCCTCGGCTTGCGGATCGTTTCCATAATTGACCGGGTCCGCGAGATAGCTTTTCACGTTGAACCACCTTATAGTGTTCGAAGAGGTGACGCCCCATTCTCTTCCCCCGTATGTTGCCGACAGCGTCGCAATCGACTGGCCGAGGAGGGTCAATTTATCGCCCACGCCGGACAGATCGCTATGCGAATACAGATTGGACAGTTTTCCACCGGAAGGGTTGTTGAAAGAGCCGAGATATTTGTCCGGCCCGGTCTCGCCTTCTTCCAACCACTCCGCAGCCCAGTCCCAAACGCCATATACCGCCTGCGTGCTGGTACTTGTAAAATCACCGCTGGCATTGAACTTACCTGTTCCGAAGACGAGGATATAACCCGAATAACCTTGGACGCAATGGGCTTTGATAGCCAGTCGCGTGGTAATCGGCTGCGGAATGCCCGAGCCGTCTCTCGCCGTGAAAAGCGGCTTAGGATTCCCCACGCTGTCGTAATACGCAACCTGCCAATTGCTGACGTTTGGGTTTCTGATATCGAATTTCCAAATGTTTCCCCGGAGATCTCCAGCATAGGCGTAGTCCGCTTTTCCATTGTTGTTGGAGTCCAGAAAGACGGGAGTCGAGAGTCCGTTGCAATTGTTGTCCGCCGGATTGGGACTGCCGTATCCAGTGTCTATCATATTTATAAGATTGCCGGTCGATGGATTCAGTACATAAAGGACGGCCCTGGCGTTTTTGCTGTCGTATCCGTTTCCGAATATCAGGACTTTGCCGGCATTTTCCGTTTCTATGATTACGGGTTCGGAAAAAGTGTAACCCATATTGTCGAATTCGGCGCTGGAGGAGTCTCCGTCCGGGTACTCCCATTTGATATCCGCAGCCGTGAAGGCGCGGGGGTTGTCGATATCTATACTAAGGCAGTAATAGCCCTTCCCGCCTTTCCCAAGTCCGCCGACAAGAAGCACCTCGTTCCCGTAATATCCAAGGAACGGGCTCGAATCGACAAAATAGCGATGCGAATAGTCCGGGTTTGCGAGTTCCTCTAGATTGGGGTAAACGAAACTTGGTATATAGGCGAAAACCTCTTCTCCGTTGGAAGCGTCGAAAACATGGAACATTCCGTCGTTGGCGCCAACATACAAGTAACCGTTGACGTATTTCGGCTCGGAATGGACAATGTCCCCCATCCGCGTGATCCGTGTGCGATAGCCCCCGTTGTGGTTTCGGTCGTTCGAAACGTCGCCTCGAATGAAATTCACAAGTTTCGTGCGGGAGGCTAGGTCGAATCCCAAATGGCTCTGTTGGGCCGCCGTCAATGTCCCTATATTCGCGCTCGTGAACTCGACGCCGCCGGAACCGCCCATGGTATAGATATCCCGGTCGGCATGTCCGAAGGCGGCCACCCTGGTATCCAGCACATTCGCCGCGGACCAGCTGGGGGTCTGCTCTACCGAACCGTCGGAATTGACGGGATACGCCTTCAGGTCCCCGGTCCAACCCGCCGAATTGTAGGTCCCTTGATACATTTTGGTCCCTTCCTTCAGTTCGTGCGAATTTACTGCAACCGATGCGCCGGACCCCTGCCGCTTGGATACGTCCTGCATCATGGCAACCAGGGTATAGGCCAGTTGCTGGGCGTTGTTCGCCTGCATGTATTCCCCTCGGCCGTTTACGGCCGCGTGCCAGAGATCGGTGATGCTTCTTTCGTTTTCGGAATTTCTATCCACATATGGCCAATCGGGGCAGGAGTTGGTACCTTCGGGGCAGGTGGGATAGTTTTTGGGATCATAGAGGCCGGACAGCCCGAAGGATACGGAATAGGTTACCATATGCTGGTGATTGGCCCTGTCTTTAGGGCTGACTGGCACGGAGTTCGTCAAAGCGTCGTTTAGGTCTTTTTCGTAAAAGGCCATGGCTACGTCCGCCAACGTATTGGAATAGGCGTCTGCGAATTCTCCGCCGTCGTAATCCGTGTTTCCGTCGCCGTCCGCGTTGCCAACGCTTGGATCGTTTCCGTTGTAGTAGCCGTCGGTCATCATGATGCAGTATGCCTGCTGGCATTCTCCGCCTTGATTTGCGTTGGAATACGGACCGTTCGCGTCGTCATCGAAGTAGTTGCCCACCGCTTGAAGGCCGCGGCGCAGGGGGGTGCTCCCACTTGCCCCTATACGGTAAAGATCGCCTAAAATGGCCCCTCGATGGTCGTCCACAAGCCGGGGAACGATCATGTCGATATCGTTGTTGCGGTTGATGGCATGGAGGCCGATCTTCATTCCCTCGACGCTGTTCACCACGCCGGCGAGAGCGGAAATGGCCGTCAGTTGGCGGGTCCGATAGTATTGATACCAGTTGGCGAAGTTCTGGCGTTCTTCCGCGGCGGTACGGCTGGTTACCACGTCCGCAGGCGGCGAGTTGTTTTGCGTGAGGTATTGTGCAAAGCTGTGATTGCTCGTGCAGGCCCCGTTGCCGCAACCCGTCACCTTGTAATACTCAAGGCTGTAAGTGCCTCCCGTGCCGGTTATGTTGACCAGGTAGGGGCTGCTTTCCATGGTCGACCACACATAATAGTGGGACCACCTTACGTTCCTATTGTCCAAGGAGGTGAACCGGTTGTTCAAAGTTCTCGTGGTGCTTGAAGCCGGGTGGCTTTTCGGGGTATCCGGATTGGCGTTGTCGTAGTCCGTGCTGGCGGAATCCGGCCAGGGGGAATAGGTCAAAGCGGGATTGTAATAGAGCCCGTTATAGCCCGCGTACTGGGATTTCCAATATGTTGGCACTTCGTCGTAATAGTCGGCGTTGCTGAACAGTCCGTTTTTCTCCGGACAAAGCACGCTCCAGGCCATGCTTCCGGAATCGTCCACCAGGAACATGACTATTGGCGGGGCCGACTCCACCTGGGTTTCCAAGGGGACGTCCGAGAGACCTGCGCATATGTTTTCCGTTTCTCCGCACACTCGATCCGTGCCGTTGCAGTCCTCGTCTATCGAGTTTTCGCAGATGTCGAACCCTCCCGGGTTGATTGTCGGGTTGGTGTCGTCGCAATCCGTATTGTCCGAAACGTAATTGCCCGGCGGTCCGCAGGCCTCCATTTTGACGTTCGGATTTCCGTACCCGTCGCCGTCGTAGTCCTGGTAATAGGTGTAAACTGGAAGTCCCTCGTCCACGTCGCCGTCGCAATCGTTGTCGATTCCGTCGCAAATTTCAGGGGTTCCGGGATTTCTGGCGGGATCAGCGTCGTCGCAATCCAGATTGTTGTCCGCAAATCCTGCGGCGCAAGGGGCTGGCATGGTATTGCCGTTCGGATTGCCGTACCCGTCGCCGTCAGCGTCTTCGTAACAATCGGCGAGAACGCAATCGCCGCCGTCGTATCCGAAAAATTCGCAGTTCAAACTTTCCCAGCATGTTCCGTCGCCCAATGCGGATGGCAGATATGGTGGCGAACCATAAACAGTTGTCTTGCGTACGCAATTGAGGTCGCAATCGTGAACTCCGTCGTGGCCTTCCGGGGTAACGCAATCGTCACCGGCTTCGCATGCTCGATCCGTGCCGTCGCAGTCCTCGTCCACCCCGTTTTCGCATATGTCGAACGCTCCCGGATGGATGCCGGCGTTTTCATCGTCGCAGTCGGAGTTGTTTTCCACATAGCCGGCAGGCATGGGCATGCAGGTCTCCTGGAAGTCGGAAGGATTTCCGAATCCGTCCCCGTCGGCATCCCTATAATAAGTGACCGCATCGAATATTTCGTCCACGAGTCCGTTGCAGTCGTTGTCCTTTCCGTCGCAAATTTCGGGATTCCCGGGAAATTTGGAGGGGTCAGCGTCGTCGCAGTCGTCGCTGTTGGCCACGTATCCGGCCGGGGGCGCGTCCGCGCAATTGTCGATGCGATCTCCGGGGTTTCCGTAGCCGTCCCCGTCAGCGTCCCTGTAATATGGATACGTGGTGATTGATTCATCCACGAGTCCGTCGCAGTCGTTGTCCTTTCCGTCGCAAATTTCGGGATTCCCGGGAAATTTGGCGGGGTCCGCGTCGTCGCAGTCCGTGTTGTTGGTCACGTATCCGGCCGGGGGCGTAGGGGTGCAACCAATTATTCTATTCCCGGGATTTCCGAATCCGTCCCCGTCACTGTCCCGGTAATAGAACGGAAAGCCATCGTCCACGAGTCCGTTGCAGTCGTTGTCCTTGCCGTCGCATATTTCAGGATTTCCGGGAAACCTGGCAGCGTCCCAGTCGGCGCAGTCAAAGGGAGCGCTCGGATCTTTTGCGATATAGCCCGGTCTCGGCGTTGACGAACAAGTATCGTAATATTCGTTGCGCGCGAATCCATCGCCGTCGCTATCGCGATAATATCGTTTGTCCTTGGTATACCCTTCGTCTACACCGTTACGGCAGTTATTGTCTATCTCGTCGCAAATTTCGGCGGCCCCTGGATTGACTGCGGGATTGTTGTCATTGCAGTCCCCTCCTTGCGTTGCATGACGGGGATTGCCATCGCAAGGCACGCGTGTCGAGCTTCCGTATCCATCGAGGTCATTGTCATAGTAACAATTGTAGCAATCGCCTCCGTCCCAGTTGAAGGCGGCGCAATTCAGCCTGCTGTTGCAGCTGCCGTTTCCAGCGCTATTGTCTATGTCCCACCAATTCATTCCGCATACGTTACTGCAATCGTATTTCCTATACCAAGAACACCATTCTCCAGGGGCCGCGAAAACGGGAGTTGAAGCAAGAATTGCCGTGGTCGTGCAAACCGCGAGAATCATAATTATAGCGGAATGTCCAAAGAACCTGGTTGTCGTTTTACCACGATGCTTTGTTTTCATGAAAATTACCTCTGATCGTTTGGAGTTTGTGCGAACGCAATTTTCAGGGGGACTGCTATTTCGTTTGCCGCCTCAGGCGGTAGGGCCTGATTTTAAATCTTTTTCTGTCGATAGCCGATCATCAGAATGGTTTCGCTGTCTCCCGCTCTGGCATGCACGGCGCGGCAGAAAATTGTGTACGTATAAAATTCCGGTACTTTCGAGCCGCCCAAGCCCGGCGTCATGGCGGAGGACGTCTGATGCACCAGGACGGCGACGGCTTCGGCGTTTTCCAGGAATCCGGCGTTTCCGACGTTGCTCGTCTTGATGTTGTACGTGCTCCATTGGTTTTCGTCGAAACCGAAGGTGGTGTTGTAGCCGTCGTGGGGTGTCCATCCTCCCGGTACGGTGGCGAGGGCTGCAATCGCTTCCGATCCGTTGAGGCTGTCTTGGAAAATGCTGTCGATGGCTTGGATAAATTCCTTGCCGGCGGCTTCGGCGGCCATCATGCACTGTTTGTAAATGATGTAGTTCCGCCCTATTTGGCTCTCCGTAACGGCGTCCTGGGTAACCATGAGGCCTGCAATGGCGAGTGTCGCCATGATCAGAAGTACGATCAGGCACAACGAGCCTTTTTGGTTGTCGATGCTTGAGCGATTGCGATTCATTTTTCAGTTCCTTATGTGCTTTCAGCTTGCATAGGGTGCTTGTTCGCTACATTAGGTTCGTCCGTATGCCTGTCAATTGGATGAACCTGTTGCCGTTGTTCCAGAAGACGGTGATATCGATTCGCTTGGCGTCGTCAGGGGTGGTGCTATCCTCGTCGCAGTCAATGTCAATGATATCCCAAGTAAGATTGAACATGCTCGCATAGTAGGCGTCCTCAGGGATGTTGACGCCTCTGGTGCGTCCAGTGCCCGCCTGGAATTCGGGGAGCCTGAACCATTCCACCTCGTCCGCTTCGTCGATCATGCCGTCGCCGTCATTGTCGATTCCGTCGTTGTTCAGCTCGGATTCCGCCAGCTCGTCTACGTTGCCGTCGCCATTGTCGTCGATATTGAACTTGTCCCTCGAACTGGGATTGATCCGCATCAGGCGCTCCATCGTATCGGATGCGTATTCGATCGCGAGGGTGGTTCTGCGAGTTTCGACATTGGTGGTGGCGGAGGTCGTCTGCATGGTCATGGCGGCAAGTATTCCGACGGTGAAAATGGCAATGACAATCAAGGCCTCGACCATGGTGAATCCGGCCTGAAAGTTGGCGGGTTGTCGATGAGGGGTGTTTGTCATAAGTCTACATTCCCTTGGCTGTCGAATTTGAATTGTCCATCAAGCTAATGCTCTGTTTCCGAATTTAGTCGCCGGACATATTCCTGCATTTGACCGTGGCGGTAAGCAATTGGCGCCTGAAATGGTCGCCGAACGGTCCGATAGTCGCTCCGGAAAGCGCGGTATAGACCTCGCTGTCTATGGTCCGAGTTTCGGAGGCCGTCCGGGCCAGTAAGGATATGCCGACGGAACGTATTTGCCCCGGATTTCCCGGCGGAATCAAAGAAGCTGGCGCGTTGCTTTGCCTTCCGTCGTTTAGCGTGTAAAAAAACTCGATCGCCTCGATGTTTTCCGCAACGGCCGACCTGGTTCCTCCGTCAATGCTCCTTCCGAGATCAAGGTCCCCGTCGCCAAGAGCGTCGTAGAGACTGTAGTTTATGGCCACCTGATTGTTCGCGTCATTTACGTATTGAAAGGAAAACGCGTCCGGATTCGCCGTAAGAATCGTGGCTGTCGGGGGGGCGTTATCGTCGTTGTCGTAACCCGCCATCATGATGTCCCTCGTCAGAATAAACATGGCCGAGCGCATATTCTGTTGCATTTCCACCACCATCTGCTGCTCGCGGCTGATTTGCGTCTGTGTCCAATAAGCGGCGACAATCACCGCCATGATAATGGACATGGTACCCATGGCAACGAGAAGTTCGATAAGGGTTACCCCTTCGCAACCTTTGGCTTTTTCTTGTGTCGGGACATTTAAGGGCATTCGTCTATCCTTATGTTTCCGGAAGCGTTAACGACGATTCTGGTGCATCGGAAATTGTTGGCCACCTGTACGGCGCCGAAACGCAGAGTGCCGTTGGATCTTCTGGGAAGCCCCATGAAATTGAACGATATTTCCGTGTCGCCGCTGAAATTTGCGTTTTTCATCGTGATGCCTTCCGGCATCTTTCCGTTCGATATTCCCTCTCCCGAATCGAAGGAATCGTTGTTGTCGAGATCTCTGTACACTTGGAAGGTGCCTGCGCTCCCTGTACCCGTGGAAAACATTACCCTGATCAGGGCATTGTCCCGCACTGCCGTCATTTTCGCCGCCTGAAGGGCGGAATAGATTTGCGCGGCGGCCCGGCTGACTTGCCGGTTGTTTCGGTGGCTAATGTAATTGGGAATGGCGATGGCCGAGAGGATTCCGACAATGGCGATTACCACCATCATTTCGATAAGTGTAAAACCGCTGCTTTTTTCCATTGCTGGTCTCGTTTTTTTAAGCTTCGTTCGAAGCGAGTTTTGAGAAGACGAACAAGCCGAAGTCTAAAATTTCCCCAATGACTTCAAGTTTCTGCCGAAAGTCATCAATACGGGTTAAATTCGAAATTGGGCGTTGCTGTTTCGATTCCCGATCTTAGATGGATTCCAGGAAAGAGAGCGACTCTCAAAAACAAGCCCTCTTTTTCTCTCATAAACACCAAGCTGCGGATTAACCCAATCCGCATGTTTTACCGAACAACGAAAACAACGATCTCTTTACCGATTGGTCGAAAGCGTACCTCCCGGAATTCGGGAGGACAAGAAACATATGGGGCGGCATTTGACCTTTAAGTCGGCCTTCCTCATGATTTACCCAAACGCCTTGAAAAATAAAACAATTCGAAAGTGACAAATCTTTTCTATAATACCTGTCATTCTTTGTCAATATTTGATTTTGCTTTTCGGAATTAAAGAACCCTGAAAAATTATAAAAAGTGATTGAAAGCTTCAAAAATCATCGCAGCCAATCACGCAAGAAATCCCGAGAGACAGATCCTAACGCATACTTTCAATACAATATCAGGCAAGCTGTGCTTCGAAAACTTGATCCTCGGCTAAAAGCGGCAAACGCCAGTGAAAGATCGCGATCGGCATTGCCTTGTCCGATCGATGCGAGGACTATTTTCCATATACTTGCTTCAGAACCCGAAACTGCTGTCCATACCCTATATTCGAGTAAATTCGCGAATGATATTGAATTCGTTGGAGGAGTTGTTATTCGGGACATTTTGGAGGTGAAACTCGTTGATGGATGCCAACAAAAAACTGTCCTCCCTTCGATTTTTGAGGTCGAAGGCGAAGGGCGACACGTGCCGCGAGACCAAGTTTTCCGAAAAGCGCGCGCAACTGCGATGCGGGCAGAGGGAGTGGGAGGATTTTTACCGCGACAGGTGGCGGTACGACAGGAAGGTCCGTTCCACCCACGGAGTGAACTGCACGGGGTCGTGTTCCTGGGACGTGTACGTGAAAAACGGGGTGATCGTCTGGGAGGTGCAGAGGACGGACTATCCGGGAAACGGGCCGGACTATCCCGACCACGAGCCCCGTGGCTGCCCCAGGGGATGCACGTTTTCATGGTATACTTACAGCCCCGTCCGCCTGAAGTATCCATACGTCCGATCCGCGCTCCTGGAAACGTGGAGAAGAGAGCTGGAACGGACCTCCGACCCCGTAGACGCGTGGAGGAACATTTCCGACGACCCCGAAAAGGTCAGGCGATTCCAGAGGGCAAGGGGCAAGGGAGGATTGGTCCGGGTTTCATGGGACGAGGCCGCGACGCTGATCGCGGCCGCTCTGGTCCACACGGTCGGGAAATACGGGCCCGACCGCGTATTCGGCTTCACGCCCATCCCGGCCATGTCCATGGTCTGCTACGCCTCCGGGGCCAGGTTTCTCAGCCTGATCGGCGGCTCCATGCTCAGTTTCTACGACTGGTACTGCGACCTGCCCCCGGCGTCGCCGCAGGTATGGGGGGAGCAGACCGACGTTCCAGAAAGCGCCGACTGGTTCGACGCCGACTACATGATCGTCTGGGGAACCAATATTCCCTTGACCCGCACGCCGGACGCGCATTTCTACACGGAATCGCGTTACAAGGGGACCCACGTGGTGGCCGTGGCGCCGGATTACGCGGAGTACGTGAAATTCGCCGACGACTGGCTTCCGGTCAAGGCGGGCACGGACGCCGCCCTGGCCATGGCCATGACCTGCGTGATCTTCAAGGAATACTACATCGACCGGCAATCCGAGTATTTTACGAGTTACGCCAAGCAATACACGGATTTGCCGTTTGCCGTGCATATCGACTTCGACGGCGAACATTACGTTTCCACGCGTTTTCTGAGAGCCTCGGACTTGGGCGCGGACATGGGCAACGCCGACTGGAAGACGGCGGTCTTCGATACAAAATCCGGCAGGTTCGCTTTTCCCAACGGAAGCGTAGGCTGCCGGTGGGACGGGCGGGCCAACTGGAACCTGCACTTGAAGGATTCCGAAACGGGCGAGGAAATCGATCCCCTGTTGAGCTTCTCCAAGGACAACGACGGGTGGGTTCTAATTTCGTTTCCGGTTTTCGAGTTTTCCGGATCAAAGGTCAAGAAGGGGTATGTGCCCTGCAAGACAATCGAAACGGAAAAGGGGAGCATAAAGGTTGCGACGGTGTTCGACCTGATGGCGGCCAATCTCGGAATCGCGTTTCCCGAGGGAACCAATCTTCCGGAGGACTATCCTTGCAAGGATTTTCCAAAGAGCTACGACGATCCCTCGCCCTATACTCCGGCTTGGCAGGAACCTCTTACCGGGGTTCGCGCGGAGGACGTCGTCAGGGTTGCCCGAGGATTTGCCGACACGGCGGAGAAAACCAAGGGCAGGGCCATGATCTTTCTGGGAGCGGGCTCCAACCACTGGTATCATAGCGACATGATCTACCGGACCATCTTGAACATAACCAACCTGTGCGGATGCCAAGGGGTGAACGGAGGCGGGTGGGCCCATTACGTGGGACAGGAGAAGCTTCGGCCCGTAAGCGGCTGGGCTCAGCTGGCCTTCGGACTGGATTGGATGCGTCCGCCCAGGATGCAGAACGGGACGTCGTTTTTCTATTTCGCCACGTGCCAATGGCGGTACGAGACGTTCGACTCCGCATACATCGCATCCCCTCTTTACAAAGGCAAAATGCCGGAACGACACCTTGCCGACTGCAACGTCATAGCCGCCCGTTGCGGATGGCTTCCCTCCTACCCGCAATTCGACAGGAACCCGCTCGACCTTTGCCGTGAAGCGGAGGAAAGCGGGGCGACTTCCGACCGGGAAATCGTCGAGCGGACGGTGGAGAGAATCAAAAAGGGAGAGGTCCGTTTCGCGGCCGAGGACCCTGACAATCCGAACAATTTCCCCCGTGTCCTTTTTTTGTGGCGGGGCAACGTGCTGGGAGCGAGCGGAAAGGGACACGAGTATTTCCTGAAGCATCTCCTGGGAGTCGAGAACGCCGTTTTCGCCGAGGAAAGCGAAAAACGGCCTTCGGAAATCGAGAACAGACCCGCTCCCGAAGGCAAGCTGGACCTTCTCGTCACGCTGGAGATTCGAATGTCCACGAGCGCGCTGTACGCCGATATCGCGCTCCCGGCGGCCTCCTGGTACGAAATGCACGACTTGAGCACCACAGATCTCCATCCGTTCATCCACCCGTTCAACCCCGCCATCGATCCGCCTTGGGACACCAAGACAAACTGGGAGCAGTTCAAGACCATAGCCGAAAAGTTCTCCGATTTGGCCAAAGGCCATTTGGGAAAGGAGAAGGACCTCGTCGCCACTCCGCTGATGCACGACTCGGCCGACGAGATTGCCCAGCCGTTCGTTCCGGACTGGAAACACGGGGATTCGCCTGCCATACCGGGAAAAACGTTCCCGAATTTGAAGGTCGTGACCCGCGACTACGAAAATACCTTTAAGATGATGACTTCGCTGGGTCCGCTCGCGGCCGAGGCGGGCATCGGAGCGAAAGGCCTGTCCTGGCTTGCCCGGGAGGAATACGAGCTGTTGAAAAAGGAGTTGGGGACCGTCAAGACGCCCGGGGTCGGCCAGGGAATGCCCGACATTTCCGACGGACGCGCGGCCGCCATGGCGATCCTGGCTCTCTCGCCCGAAACCAACGGAAAGGCGGCGCTGAAAGCCTGGAAGACAATGGAGCAAAAAACGGGATTGAGCCTGACGCACCTGTGTCTGGATCGCGAGGCGGAACGGCTTGCCTTCGACGATATAACGGCCCATCCCAGGAAAATCATCACATCCCCCGTCTGGTCGGGCGTGGAATCCGAAAATCGTCGCTACTCCCCGTTCGTGATCAACATCGAAGAGAAAATTCCGTTCCGCACGTTGACCGGAAGAGCCCATTTCTACCTGGACCACGAGTGGATGCTCGAGTTCGGAGAGGCGCTTCCCGTGTACCGCCCGCCGTTGGACATGGCGGCCCTGGGGTCCACGAAGCTTTCCCGGGAGAGCGGCAAGGAAATCGTGCTGAACTACCTGACTCCTCATTCCAAGTGGTCCATCCACAGCACCTACTCGGACACGCTGGTCATGCTCACCCTGTTCAGGGGAGGGGAGGCGATCTGGCTCAACAACGAGGACGCCGACTCCATCGACGTGAAGGACAACGACTGGGTGGAATGCTTCAACGTCAACGGAATCGTCATGGCCAAGGCCGTGGTGAGCCATCGGATTCCCAGAGGCAAGGCGTTCATGTACCACGCTCAGGAGAGGCTGATCAACACGCCGGGGTCCAAACGGTCGGGCCAGCGCGGCGGAACCCACAACAGCGTCACCCGCATCCTGGTCAAGCCCACCCAAATGATCGGCGGGTACGCGCAATTCAGCTACGGGTTCAACTATTACGGCCCCACGGGCCCGCAACGCGACGAGGCCGTCGTGGTGAGAAAGGCGCAAGAGGTGGAATGGTATGAGGATTAAGGCCCAAACGACCATGGTCCTGAATTTGGACAAGTGCCTGGGATGCCACACCTGCTCGATCCCCTGCAAAAACGTGTGGACCAACCGGGAAGGCGCCGAGTACATGTGGTTCAACAACGTGGAAACCAAACCGGGAATAGGCTATCCGAAAAAATGGGAAAACCAGGAGGTCTACCGGGGCGGATGGGAGGTCAAGAACGGGAAGACTCGTTTGAAAGCCGGCGGTCGGGCGTACAAGCTTTTGAGGATATTCCACAACCCGGACATGCCCACTATCGACCAGTATTACGAGCCTTGGACGTACGACTACAGGAAACTGACCGACAGCCCGCCCCGAAGACACCAGCCGTCGCTGCGCCCCCGGTCGCTGATCTCCGGGGACGACATGGACGTGAACTGGGGGCCGAACTGGGAGGACGACTTGGCGGGGGTGAGCGAAACCGGCAGCGGCGATGTCAATTTCGCGGGGATCGACCACGAGGACTATCTGCGGTTCGAGCGAACCTTCATGTTTTACGTGCCCCGCTTGTGCGAGCACTGCCTTCATCCGGGGTGCGTGGCGTCGTGCCCGTCCGGGGCGCTCTACAAGCGGGACGAGGACGGCATCGTGCTGGTGGACCAGACTCGTTGCAGAGGTTGGCGATATTGCGTGACCGGCTGCCCGTACAAAAAGGTGTACATGAACTGGAAACGGGGTGTCTCGGAAAAATGCATATTCTGCTATCCCCGTGTGGAGAACGGTCTGCCGACTCTTTGCGCGCAGACCTGCGTGGGAAGATTGCGTTATATCGGCGTGATTCTGTACGACGCGGACCGTATAGCGGAAGCGTCGTCCGTGGAGAAAGCGAAGGCTATCTATCCGGCGCATTTGGATATCATGCTGAATCCCGAGGACGAGAATGTTCTGGAAGCCGCGCGGGAGCAGGGAATCCCGGAATCGTTTCTTTCGGCGGCGCGACGGTCTCCCGTGTACAAGCTGATGAAAAAGTGGCGCCTGGCCCTGCCGCTTCATCCCGAGTTCGGAACTCTCCCCATGGTCTGGTACGTTCCTCCGCTGAGCCCGGTCGATCCGTACGGAAAAAGAGAGGAGACGAAAGAAGGGCCCTTGGAGCCCATGCGGATTCCCTTGCGGTATCTCGCGAATCTGTTGACCGCCGGGGACGAGTCTCCCGTGAGGGCGGCCCTCGCCAAGCTGACCGCCGTTCGAAAATACATGCGGTCGGTTCGCGTCGGCCCGGAGAAAGACGCGGACGTATTGAGAAAGGCGGGACTGGACGAGGAAACGGCCCACGAAATGTACAACCTTCTGGCGATCGCCAAATACAAGGACCGGTTCGTCATTCCATCCGGCAACAATTCCCGCCCGGAAATCCTCTACAACCGCCAAGGAAGCATGGGGTTGCTATGAACAAGGACTTTCAGTTCAAAATCGCGTCCTTGCTTCTCCAATATCCGGACCGGGAATTCGCGGATTGGGCAGGCGAAATCAGAGAGGCGGCGGAAATATGCTTCGAAGACCGCGAGTTTCGAACGATCGAGAAATTCCTGAACGCGATCTCTAAAAAGACGCTTCTGGAGCTTCAGGAGTGCTATTGCTCCGCTTTCGACCTGAATCCGTCCACCTGTCTGAACCTCACGTACCACAAGTATGGCGACGGCAAGGATCGCGGGGTCGCTTTGGCGCGATTGCGGGAGGAATACGAAAAATCGGGATACGAGACCGCGACGTCGGAGCTTCCGGATTTTTTTCCGTTGGTTCTCGAGTTTCTGTCCGTTTGCGACGAAAGCTCGCGCAGGAAACTTTTGGGAGATTACTCGGCCGAAATCGCCGGGATCGGCTGCAGACTGAAAGATGCGGGAAGCGTCTATTCGCATCTGTTCGAATCGATTTCCGGCATGATCAAGGGAAATTCGGCGAAAACAAACGATCGCAAAAGGCGATGCCACGGTCGTTGAAGGTTTCATCGTCAACTGGTTCGTTCAATGGGGGCTGGTTTTAACACAAGTCCTTCGCGGGTATTGGTATTTTTTGAACCAACTCCGAATCGACATAAAGGGGGATTCGAATCATGGAACTATTCAATACTCTCGCGTTTATGGTGTTTCCCTACATATCGCTGACCATTTTCGCGGTCGGCCATGCGTACAGGTATGCGACGGACTTTTACAGGTGGAACGCGAAATCGAGTCAGATGCTGGAATCGGAGACGCTTGCATACGGGACGACCATGTTTCACTGGGGCGTTATTTCAACCTTGATCGGACACGCCGGAGGCATGCTGATACCCCAGCGTTACTACGACTCGGTGGGGATCTCCGGGCAGGCCCACACCGAGATCGCCTACTATTCCGGGCTCGCGGTGGGGACGTTGACCGTGCTGGGGCTGATCGTCATGATTTTCAGGCGGATAACTTACAGAAGAGTATGGGCGCGCACAGAGCCAAACGATTTCATCCTGATCCTCTTTCTTTTTCTCGTATCGGGAATCGGTTTGTACAACGTGCTTTTCGGCCATTACTACGTGCTGGATACGGTAGCACCGTGGATTCGGTCGATTTTGATTTTCAAGCCGGAGCCCGAGTTGATGATGCCGGTGCCTCCCAGCTACAAGTTGCACATCATTACGGCTTTCGCGCTTTTCGCGTACTCCCCTTTTTCGCGACTGGTGCATATCTGGAGCGTCCCTGTGCAATACCTCTACCGGAGTCTGATCGTCTTCCGGAGAAAACCGGCATGATCTTTTGAAAAGAGGTTTTTGAAGCAATGAAACGGGACCAGGCGGTTTGTTACGCGAAGTCTAGCAAGAAAGCGGCGCTGACGTGGGCTACGCTGGCGTTTTTCGGCGGTTTCGCGGGAGTGTCGGCTTACGGACCCATCGTGACCAGGTTGCGGGAATCCATGGAGATGAGCGCCTTTTTGATGGCGCTGCTGTCGTCGAGTCCGGCCTTGACCGGATCGCTCATGAGAATCCCTTTCGGCGCCATGGTGGATCGCTACGGCGGGAAAAAGCCGATCCTGATCCTGTTGGGACTGGCGGCCGCCGGAATCTTGTGCATCACTTTGCTCTTTTGGCTTTTTCCGTCCCCCGACATTTCCCAGTACCCATTGTTTTTACTGGCGGGCGTTTTGTGCGGGTGCGGAATCGCCGTTTTTTCCGTGGGTATCCCGACCGTCTCCTATTGGCATTCCCAGGAAAAGCAGGGCTCCGCACTGGCCATCTACGCGGGCGCGGGCAACCTGGGGCCGGGCGTTTTTGCGTTGATCCTCCCCGCGATGGTCGTAAGCTTCGGTTTCAAAACCTCGTACACGATCTGGTTTTTGTTCGTCCTGGCGCTTGTTTTCCTGGTGGCGATTTTCATGAAGGACGCACCTTATTTTCAATACCGGCAGATGGGGATCGAGATCGACAAGAATGCGTTGATGAACGTTTGCGGCGAGGAACTGTTCCCGTCCGGAAAGGCGACGGAAAGCCTCAAGAAAGCGGCGGCCGACTGGCGCACGTGGATTCTGACCTATCTGTATTTCGTCTCTTTCGGCGGGTTCATAGCGCTTACCGTCTGGTTTCCCACCTATTGGGAGGAGTTTTTCGGGTTCGGTTTGGTGGCTGCCGGCCTGCTGACGGCCTTGTATTCGCTTTCATGCTCCTTGCTGAGGATTTTGGGAGGCTGGGCGTCCGACCGCGCAGGGGGAGAGACAGTCGCCTTGGTTTCGTTTCTGGTGACCCTGGCAGGTTCGGTCGTGATTGCGGTCGCGGCGGGTTTTCATTGGCTGGCCGCTGGCGGCGAGGTGCTCATGGCGTTGGGCATGGGGTTCGCAAACGCGGCCGTTTTCAAACTGGTCCCCAAATACAGTCCGGGAGCCGTCGGGGGGGCGGCCGGCATCGTCGGAGGCTTGGGAGCCTTCGGCGGTTTCGCGATACCGCCGTTGATGGGCCTGTTCGTCAAATATTACGGCCCGAGAGGCTATTCCCTCGGGTTTCTGGTATTTACGGCGCTGTGCGTCGTTTCCCTCCTGTTTTTCTATATTCTTCACAGGTTCGCGAAAACCGAAAAAAAATCTGAATCCGACTAAAAGAACACGGATTCCTCGCGGATTCGTGGGGAGCGGCAAAGGTAATCCAGACCAGGATGGTCTGGTTACCTTCGACGCGCCTTTCGCTCTTGAATATAGCCATAAATAAAGTTATTCTATGTCCAAAACTAACCT